>DATGXP010000441.1:0-9083 GCA_035298845.1 Chitinophagales bacterium | reverse complement strand
TTATCAAATACCACTTACACGCTATCGGTAACCGATGCCGGCGGATGCACCAGGACAGATGCGGTGCAAATAAATGTGAGCGGAACAGCCGTGCCCGTTACAGTTACCGCTACTCCATCAATTATTTGCCCTGGCCAGCAGGTACAGCTGGCAGCCAGTATTTTGCCTGTAACCTGCGGTTTTAGCCCTACCTGTGCCGGTAACCTGGCTACTCCTTTTATTGGGTCTGACAGTATACCACAGCCCGGTACTTCACTGCAGGCACCTACCTTGTTTGGTAACTTTGTACGTAGCGGCCGCAATCAAATGCTTTATACGGCAGCAGAAATAAATGCCGCTATGGGTGGGCCTGCCATTATCAAGGCAATTACTTTTTGGATAAAAATTTTTAATGGTAACCCGCAGCTGCAGAACTTTACCATAAAAATGGGATGCACCAATTTAACCAGCTTAACTACCTGGCAGAACAACTTAATAACTGTTTATTCTGCTGCAAGCTACCAGCCCATTGCAAATTTCAACGGGTTTTTGTTGCAAAATGCTTTTTCATGGGACGGTACTTCAAATTTGATAATAGATATCTGCTGGTATAACCCCAATACATTTGGTGCACAAAACAATAAAGCCGCGTGTACTAATACGCCTTTTACCAGCTATTTATATTCGGTGGGCACGCCTGACCAATGTCCTGGTCCCACACCGGCAACTACGTCTACCTTGCGCCCTAACGTAAAATTTAACTACTGTGCGCCCGACCTTAATAATTACAATATAGTCTGGACCCCAAGTACAGGTCCAAACACAGTTTCAAATCCTGCTATAGATAGCCCAACTACCAATCCTATTGTAACTACCACTTATAATGTGGTGATATCCGATAACCCCAGCTGCCCGGGCACAGGTAACGTTGTTGTGCAGGTAGATAATTCATCGGTGAGCGCCGGACCCGACAGAACATCATGTCCTAATGCCCCGATAACACTTAGCGCAACAGTAACAGGCACACCGCTGCCAGGCCCTGCTTCTTTTGTATGGACAACCCTTGCCGGCACCAATGTGGGCAATACACAAAACGTAACAGTATCGCCGGCTACAAATACTACTTATGTGGTAACCATGAATGGAGGTGCCTGTGTAAGGCGTGATACTATTGTAGTAACCATTGGTAATATAACAGCCACAGCAACCCCTACAAATGTTACGTGCTTTGGTGCCAATAATGGTTCTATACTGGCCGCTTCGGCACAAGGTACATCGCCGTATAGCTTTGCATGGAGTGCCAACGCGGCCACAGGTAATGTAAATACAGCCAATAACCTTGCACCGGGCAATTACCAGGTAACGGTTACCGATGCTACCGGTTGCTCAGGTTCGGCTACGGCTACTATTACACAGCCAACCCAGGTTACATTTACCACTACAACTGTACATGATTCATGTTTTGGGGAAGCCCAGGGCACTATTACAGTGAACGCTACGGGTGGCACAGGCGGCTATACTTACCAATGGAGTAATTCGCAAACAGGCCAGACTGCTACAGGGCTTGTGGCTGCTACCTATTCGGTTACCGTGCGCGATGCCAATTCTTGCAGCGCTACTGCTTCGGTAGTAGTAAACCAGCCAACGCAACTTAATTTTTTAGGTGCTACTATACAAAACGTGCGCTGCTTTAATGAGAGCACGGGGTCTATCACAGTAAGTAACAATGGTGGCACAGCACCATATACCTACTCGTGGGCACCGGGTGTGGCATCTACCACAGCTACAGCCAACAACCTTGCTGCCGGTACTTATACAGTAACGGTACGCGATTCTTATTACTGTACAGCTACTTCTACTTATAACGTAACACAACCCGCCGCTGGCTTGCAATTTGCCCCATCGGTAGTTACAAACCCAAGTTGTTTTAACGCCAGCGATGGAACAGCTACTGTAAGTGCTGCAGGTGGTGCAGGTACACCTACTTACTTATGGACCCCATCGGGGCAAACTACGGCTACGGCTACCGGCCTTTCGGCGCAAACCTATACCATAGTTGCTACTGATGATAGCGCCTGTACGGCCACTACCACGGTTACACCGGTTAATCCTCCACAGCTACAGGTTACGGGGGTAGTTACCGATGTAAGCTGTTTTGGTGCAAGCGATGGGGCCATTGATGTAACAGTTACTAACGCAGTGCCAACAGCAACCTATGCCTGGTTTACCGGTCAAAATACCCAGGATATCTCGGGCATTCCTCAGGGTAGTTATACTGTGACTGTAACCGATGGTAACAGCTGCACGGCTTTGGGTACTTTTACAGTAAATCAGCCGGCTGCACTGGTGCTCACCCAACCTACTATAGTGCAGGTATCGTGCTTTGGTGGCAATACCGGTTCTATTACAGTAAATAATACCGGCGGCACAGGCCCATTTAGTTATACGTGGAACCCGGTTGGACCTAATGCGGTTACATACAGCGGCCTTACAGCGGGAAGTTACGATGTAACTATTACAGATGACAACGGATGTACGGATAATGCTACCTACCAGGTAACACAGCCGGCCAGTGCTTTAGCATTTGCACCTGCGGTAATTGTAGATGTGGCTTGTAGCGGTGCACCTACCGGGTCTATTACGGTTAGTGTAAGTGGCGGTACTACTACCAGCCCGTACTCATATTCATGGTCGCATAATGCAGGTCTTAATAACCCCGTAGCTTCAGGTTTAACAGCCGGCCAATATACCGTAACTGTAACCGATGCAAACGGGTGTACACTTACCCAAACCAATACGGTTAACGAACCTACACCGGTAACTTTTGGACCTCCTACTATAGTAAATGTAACCTGCGCTGGTGGTAATGATGGAAGTGTAGCTTATAATCCTACCGGTGGCACCGGGGCATATACCTATACATGGAATGGTGTGGCCGGAACTAACCCGCAAACAGGCCTTGCTGCAAACAATTATACAGTAGTTATAACCGATGCCAGTGGTTGTACATTCTCTGCTACTGTAACTGTTTCCGAGCCGGCTCCTTTAGTGATAGCGCCTGTAGCCACCGATGCTACGTGCAATGGTGCGCCTAACGGTAGTATAGATGCTAACATAAGCGGAGGTACCACTCCTTATCAGCCTGTTTGGTCTAATGGAGAAACTACGGAACAGATTTTTGGCTTGCTGGCAGGCTTATATACCATAACCGTTACCGATGGTAATGGCTGTACGGCCAGCTCGGGTGCCAATGTAAATGAACCTTTGCAACTCAGTTTCTTTTTGAATGCCGAGCAGGTTAAATGTCCCGGAGATCAGAATGGAAGTATAGAAATTGTAAATACTACAGGTGGCACTCCACCGTACAATTATGTGGCTACAATGGACGGGGCTAATTTTTTCTACCCAGGCAATATTCCGACTAAAATAGAAGGCCTGGCTTCGGGTAACTATGCTGTAATACTCAGCGATGGCAATGGTTGCACGCTGGTAGATACAGCCTTTGTGCCGGCACCTATAGGCGATACCTATAGCTATACTACCGATTCTACATCCTGCTATGGCAAAGAGTATACAGATGGAGGTATACATGTAACTGGCTTTACACTACAGAACATGCCTTACCAGTTTTCGGTTGATGGCGGTTTGCTGCAATACTCTGGTGATTTTTACGGTCTTGCAGCGGGGCCGCATACCGTTTTGGCCCAAAACTATTTTGGTTGCGATACCAGCTTTACCGTAGTAATACCCGAACCTGTTGACGCTTTTGCCGAAGCATTACCAGGCGACACTACTATTGGCCTGGGCGAGAGCATTCAGCTATCCTCTGTATTTGGCCCTTACCCTACAAGCACTATTGTATCGTATAGCTGGAGCCCTACGCTTGGGTTAAGCTGCATTGATTGTGCTAACCCAACCGCCGCACCTTATGCCCGCGAAACGGAATACCTGCTTACCATTACCTATAACGATCACTGCATCGCCACAGCCGGCATGATTGTACTGGTAGAAGGCGGCGAACCGGTATTTATTCCTAACTCCTTCTCGCCAAACGGCGATGGCAACAACGATGTATTCCAGATTTACGGGGTAGGCATAAAAACAATTGACCTGAAAATATTTAACCGCTGGGGCGAAAAAGTATATGAAAGTAACAACCAGTTTGAAGGCTGGGATGGAACATACAAGGGGACCATTCAGCAGCCGGCTGTGTTTGTTTACCATGTAACAGTTACTTACCTTAATGATAAGAAAATGCAAAAGGTAGGTAGCATAACGCTGATTAAGTAACAGCTCAAATCAAATAAATCTAAAAACAAAAGAGGTTCAGTTTTGCTGAACCTCTTTTGTTTTGGCTATAGAATACCAAAGTATTTAAGCTTGTTTCTTTTTACCGCCTATGGTTAGTTTCCACATCAGTATAACCAGCAGCAGCACTATAATTTGTGCTATACATGTTTCGACGGTTGGGAAAATGCCGAGCAATTCGAATCTGAAAAGCGGGATGCCATGCACCGGCAAATAGTTAAGCACCTGGAAGGAGTGTACCCCTTTGCCGGTTAGTACCACAGCAAGTACGCCCATAACCAGGGATGATACTTTGAAGAGTTTGGCAATAGGCAGCTTTGCCGAGAATTTTAAAACCAACCAGGCCAGCACTATTACCACCGCAAAAGCAGCTACTACGCCCAGCCCTATGGCATTACTCTGCTTACCGCCCGATTCAATATTTAGCGCCGATAAAAACAATACGGACTCAAATACCTCGCGGAATACCACAAAAAAAGACAAGCCTGCAAGCCCGGCTACGCTTTTTTGCTTAGCGGCGCCTTTTACCAGCTGGTTTACATACTCTTTCCACTTGCCTATTTCGCTGTTGCTGTGCAGCCAGAAACCTACATAAAGCAGCATCAGCACGGCTATAAATGATATTACGCCCTCAATCAGTTCTACGTGGCGGGTTTGTTCTTTAAGCAATGCCCCCCCAAAAAGCCACAAGGCTATACCCACCAGCACAGCACCTACCCAGCCGCTATGTATCCACAGTTTATAGTTTTTAAGCTCGGTAGCCTTTAGTATAGACAGGATGACCAATATTACCAGGAAAGCCTCCAGACCTTCGCGCAGCAGCACCGACGCAGCCATTAAAAATGCCAGCCAGAAAGAGTAATCTTTTTTGTGCAGCACCTCGTGCAGGCTGCTAACGGTTGCACGTACAGCTTTAAGCGAGTCTTTTACCTCAAGAGCGGGGCGGTTCTCATCCATCATTTTGCGCAGGCGCTGCATTTGCCCTTCCAGCCTTTCCATCAACGCCGGGTCGGTGGCTTTCAGTTGATTTTCTACCGGCTCTATACCCTCCAGGTAGGCAAGCGCTGCCAGTTGCGAGGCCTCGTTGTATTTGCCCTGTTGGTAAAGCGACATAGCCCCATCCAGGTACTTCAACGATGTATTGATAAACTCACTTTCGTCGGTAGCTTCTTGCTGCAGGCGTATAGCCGCCAGCAGGTTCTTTTGTTGGTTAGTATCGGCAGTTGCAAGTAAAGTAAGTAAGTCTTCATCGCTGCTAATGGCAATTTGCGACAGAGATATAGAGTCAATTACTTTTTTAACGCCTTCTTTATCTGTTACCTGCTGGCTAAGCGGCAGGTAGCGCAGCGATAGTATGTAAAAAGCCACATCCCAAACCTGCTCATCATCCAACATAGGATGTGCCTGCATACCCGTACCCTCAATACCCAGGCGGATAGTATTGAAAGCACCAAACGGCGAAATGGTTTTCATCCGTTCGTTATCGTAAAAATTGCGCGGTTTAGGGTCCAGTGCCAATCCCTCGGGGCCATCGCCGCGCCCATTGGTGCCGTGGCATTTGGCACACTCAGTGCTGTATACAATTTTACCGGCTTGCAGGTTAGGGTATTGCGCAGGTGTAATAGTTAAGCCCGAGGCAGCAATTACTTTGTTTTTAATATCAACGGCTAATGCAGAAACATCTTTAAAAGGGGCCTTGGTTTTAATCAGGCTATCCAGGCGGTAAACCAGGGGGCCTATTTCAGCAGAGTCCTCAGTTTTCCATTGGCCCGAATAGAGGCGGTAATTCTTTACAACTGCCTCGCCAAACTCTAACTCCTCATCGTATTCAAACTGGCTGATAACCTTGCCATTGCTTACGGCAAACTGATAATCGTGACTGATGTAATTAAGGGCATGAACCAATACACGCGATTGTTCACCGGTATTTTGTGCAAACAATAAAGCCGACTTACACAGCAATAAAAAAGCAAGACAAATATTCCTCAACACGTACTGGCTTAAAATAAGAGTTTAGATTAATTCTAAACAAGCGCGAATGTAAAATGTTCGGTCGAAAAAGGAAGGGTGATTTTAGTCAATGTAAAAAGATGGGTAAGAAGCCACAAACCTACCGGCTTATCTTCTGCATTTCATCGTCATACTCAGCTATCAGGTTTCGCCAGTCATATTTAGCGGCATATTGCTGCGTATCCATTACACGCAGGTATTTTACATCCATAATGCGGCGCTGTAGCTTTTTTGCAAAATCTTCTTCATCGTAAAAAAAGGTAGCATGAAACTGCTCGGGTATGTGTTCCGGGTATGCCAACCTTTTGGGTAAAAACGGAACCACATTGCAATACATGGCCTCTATTACACTACCACCAAAAAAATCCTGCACACTGGTTACCGGCAGCACATCGGCCATCCATAGCCACTTGCAGTACTCTTCAAAGGTTTCGGCATAGCCAAAGTGAAGGATTTTATCGGCGAGTTTCTCTTTGGCGGTATCAAAAATAGCCGGGCGCTTCTCATAACTTTCGCCCAACACTACCAGCCTGAAATCTATACCGTGGTCGTGCAGTTCGAACAGGGCATTAAAAAAGCGTTCCGGGTTTTTATCATACTCCCACCGGTGGTTCCATAGTACTACTGCACGGTTGGGCTTTTCAATTTTAGCAGGTTTGTTATCCTGTAATTTTTTCAGGTCCATGCCTAGTGGTAATACCGATGACTTTTTGCGTATATCGTCTATAGTGCCAATGTTGTTGTTATCCGGAAAAGCCTTTAAAAACCGGGGCAGCTCATTCAAAAAAGCATCGTGATGATACTGTGAATTGAAGAACACATGGTCGGCGGCCAGTGCGATAGCATAGTTTATAAAGGCATAGTGGTTATCCCGCTGTAGTTTCACATCTGCATCCGTCGGGCTCCAGGGATAATTGAGTTGGTTCTCGTGAAAGTAAACCGCGGTGGGTATATCCTGCGACCACTTACGCGTAAGCGAAAGGAAAAGGTTAAGGTCCACCATATCCGTAGCCAGTATCAGATCGGGTTTGGCCGTGTTGTTTTTTAATACTGTTTGCGCCAGCGAGATGGCACCGCCGTGCATACGCCATTTCCAGTAGTGGCCGCTAAGCGAAACAATTTCTACCTCATGGCTGCTGAAGCGTTTAAACTCCTCTGCCCATTTTTTATGTGAACCTGTAAAGAAAGTTTCGAGCAGCAGGATTTTCATAACCCCGAAAGTAAAGTATTAGCCGAATAGTTTTTAAGGCACTATCGACTTCCGAAGTTGTAAAAACTTCGGAAGCCGTCGTTCATCCATCATTCCACCGCCTTTTTGCTTTCTTTGCGGCATGTTTCAATTTGGAAAGAAGAATACGCTGACTATAACACGGCGCACCGATAACGGTTTTTATCTGGCCGAGAATAATGCCGATGGCGAGCTTGAAGAAGTGCTGTTGCCCAATAAATACATTACAGAGGATATGAAAGAAGGCGGGCAGGTAACTGTGTTCGTCTATAAAGATTCGGAAGACCGCCCTGTGGCTACCACCGAAACCCCGCTGGCACAAGTAGGCGAGGCCGCTTATTTGCTGGTGAAAGAGGTAAATAATATAGGCGCTTTCCTCGATTGGGGTTTAGAGAAAGATTTGTTTTTGCCTTTTCGCGAACAGGCCGAGCATGTAGAGGCCGGGCGCTATTACCTGGTGTATGTGTTTTTCGATTTTGCCAGCAAGCGCATTGCGGCTACTACCAACCTGAATAAGTTTATTAAAAACCGCGAGGTAACCCTTAAGCAGAATGATGAGGTGGATTTGCTGATAACCTACGAAAACGAGGTGGGCATACGCGTAATTGTAAACCAGATGCACTGGGGTATACTTTTCAAAAACGAGATATTCAATAAAATAGAGAAGGGCACACACGTAAAAGGCTATGTGAAAAAGGTGCGCGAAGATGGCAAGCTGGACATTGCCCTGCAGAAGCAAGGCATAGCGGCTGCTAAGGATGTATGCGATGTACTGCTGGAAAAGCTAAAAGAGCATAAAGGCTTTTTACACCTAAGCGATGTGTCGCCACCAGAAGTGATACACGAGGTACTAGGTATCAGCAAAAAGAACTTTAAAAAGGCTGTAGGTATTTTGTATAAAGAAGGCAAGATAGACCTGAAGGAAAACGTGATACGCCTGGTGGTAGAAAAGAAACTCAGAAAATAGGTTTTATCTAAAATAAAAAAAGTAGCAACCGGTTCCTCCGGCTGCTACTTCCCATTTCTAACTTCGTATTTCCCACTTCGATTATCTCATAGCAATATACTCTCCCAACTGGTTTACGCTGCTGCTAAAGCTAAACTCATTGTTTACTAAGTAATAGTTGTTCTGGTCTACGGTTTTGTTGTAAGCCACCTTGGCTACTTCCAGCTTTGTGTTTTCAAACCAGAACAAGTCCATTAATTCGCGTACCTGTGCAGTGGTAAAGTAGTTGTAGGCTGCTGCCTGTTTAAATATATTCAGGCGGGTGCTTTCAAAACCTGCATTGTCAATCGTATGTTTCAGTTGTCCAAAATCATTCGGGTTCATAGCGCAGGGGCCTACGGGTGCAACGGGAACAAACACCGGTGCATCGGTACTGCATTGGTTGCCGGGCATAACGGGTTGGTATAAGCTGCCGTGGTTTGGTTTAGGGCATGGTGTGTTGAACGCTACTATGTTATCAAATTTTATTTTGCGCAACTCCGGCAACACAGTCACCCACGATTCGGCATTAGCGGTTAATACTATGCCGCTGCCATACACCACTTCTTCATA
>DATGXP010000440.1:0-5878 GCA_035298845.1 Chitinophagales bacterium | reverse complement strand
AGCCAGTTTAAAAAGAACGCACTGCAAACACCCGGCAGCATACGCAAACTGCGCGAAACCGGTCGAAAGGCCGAAAAACTGTTTGAAAAGTATGATGTGCTGATGACACCGGTGGTATCACACAAAACACCGCTCATTGGCCACTTCTCTACCAGCCTTAGCTACGAAGATGTAGCACAGCGCGCTATAGAATATGCCAGCTACCCCGCCCTGCAAAATGTAACCGGTGCACCGGCCATCAGCCTGCCACTGGGCACCGCCGACGATAACATGCCTATAGGCGTGCACTTCACCGCTCCTTATGGTTTAGATAAACGATTGCTGGAACTGGCATATGAACTGGAAGAGGCTAAGCCGTTTAGGTTACTGGGATAAAAACTTCCGAAGTTTTGACGGACTATTATGTCGCCGAAACGCAGCTTTAAGTATGTATAAACCAAATTTTATTTTGTGGCCCCCCCCCTCTCAAATGAATGATATTCTATTGTCCTTCTCCTTAAGGAGAAGGTGCCCGAAGGGCGGATGAGGTTGATAGGGGAGATGCCGAAGGCAGAGGGGTGAGGCAAAAAACTATACACTTGCCACATAGTATAAAAAATATATCTTTGAGCACTATACATTAAAAACCCAAACCCAACATCATGCTTACAACAGATTTAACCCAGATTCAGGAACAGGAGCAAGCCCGCTTTATTGCTAAAGTTTATGGCTGGATGGCCGGCGCTCTCGCAATTACAGCACTGGTGGCTATGTGGGTGGTATCTACCCCCGCAGTACTTGAGTTTATATTCAGTAGTCGTTATGTTTTTATGGGCCTTATTATAGTAGAGTTAATATGTGTTGGCGCGTTGGTAGGTGCTATTGATAGCTTCTCGCCGCAAACTGCCACCGCAGTATTTATTGGCTACGCTGTACTTAACGGGCTCACCTTGTCTTCCGTATTTTTAGCATACACTTCAGCATCTATTGTAAGCACCTTTTTTGTTACGGCCACCACTTTCGGTATTATGAGCACCTATGGCTACTTTACCAAAAAGGACTTAACCAGCATAGGTAACCTCTGCTTTATGGCGCTTATCGGTTTAATTATAGCCTCGCTGGTAAACATGTTTCTGCAAAATGAAATCATCTACTGGGTTACCACTTTTATAGGCATCATCATTTTCGTGGGCCTTATTGCTTACGACACCCAAAAAATCAAAGCCATGTATCAAAGCGGCCGTATAGAGGGTGACAATGTGCGCAAAGGCGCTATACTGGGCGCGCTATCACTTTACCTCGATTTCATCAACCTGTTCCTGATGTTGCTGCGCTTGTTCGGCCGCAAAAAATAAACATGCCTCCTTTTATAAAATGCCCGTTAGCTATATAAGCTGACGGGCATTTCTTTTGAACAGTGGTGCAAGTTCCGTTAGGAACGAAACGTTTTGTAGCCCCGGGTTTCAACCCGGGGTAATCAGTAAGTAAACCTTAAGTCCCGTAGGGACGATACATATTCAACAATAGACCACTAACCCATTACCTGTTTTGGGTAAAATCCTATTTAGCAGAGTAGTAGGGGGAGGTAGCCACTTCGATTTATAAACTATTCAAAAGCAATTAACTAAGTGGGTAGGGGGGTAGCCATTTTTCAAATTTCAGGCAAAAACCCAAACACAAGGCCGCCCTCTAATCTCCTCTGTAAATTTTTATCTTCGGCGCTCATTTTTAAGAGTAATGAATCGCAAGAATCCCAATAGTAAAGGCTACCCCGAGTTTGACCAGCTAAACATGCCGGCCATAGAGAAAGAAATTTTGAAATGGTGGGCCGAGAACGACATTTTTAAAAAGAGCATCTCAACGCGCCCCGATGATAAGCGCTTTGTGTTTTACGAAGGCCCGCCAAGCGCCAACGGCAAACCCGGCATTCACCACGTTATGGGCCGCACTATCAAGGATTTGTTCTGCCGTTTCAAAACTCTGCAAGGCTACCGCGTAGAGCGCAAAGCCGGTTGGGATACACACGGCTTGCCTGTGGAGTTGAACGTAGAGAAGCAACTGGGTATCACCAAAGCCGACATAGGTAAAACTATTACCGTAGAAGAATACAACCGCCTGTGCCGCGAGGATGTAATGAAGTTTACCGACATCTGGCGCGACCTTACCGATAAAATGGGTTACTGGGTAGATATGGATAACCCATACGTAACCTACGAGAACAACTACATAGAAAGCCTTTGGACACTGATAAAAATGCTGTATGAAAAAGGCCTTTTATACGAGGGCTATACCATACAGCCATACTCACCGGCAGCAGGCACGGGCTTAAGCTCCGCTGAGTTAAACCAGCCGGGCTGCTATCGTAATGTAAAAGACACTTCGGCTATTGCCCAGTTTAAAATAAAAGAACCAAAGTTTGATGTAGAGGGCGATGTCTTCTTTTTAGCATGGACCACCACACCGTGGACGTTGCCATCTAACACGGCTCTTGCCGTGGGCAAGAATATCGACTACGTATTGGTTAAAACCTTTAACCCCTTTACACACCAACCGGCACATGTTATACTGGCTAAAGATTTGGCAGGTAAATACTTCGCTGCCGAGAATGCAGACCTGAGTTTTGATGATTACAAAAAAGGGGACAAGAAAATTCCTTTCGCCATAATCAAAACCATTAAAGGTGCAGACTTAGAAGGCATCCGGTACGAGCAGCTGTTGCCTTACACGCAACCTACCGATGGCGATGCATTCCGTGTATTGCTTGGTGATTTTGTAACCACCACCGATGGTACGGGTATAGTACACATAGCCCCCAGCTTTGGTGCCGATGACTTTAGAGTTGCCAAGCAAAATGGCATAGGCTCGCTTACATTGGTAGATAAGCAAGGCAAATTTGTAGATGAAGTAAACGACCCGATATTCCCTCTTGAACGCCGTTTTGTAAAAGATGGTTACTACACCGAGGCCGATTTGGAACATGACTTTGTTTTGCAAAAAGAAATACTGCGTGTAAACAACGTTATCCCCGACCTGAAGAACCACATGAGCGTGGATGAGTTGATAGTGCTGAAGCTTAAGCTGGAGAACAAGCTGTTTAAGACCGAGAAGTATGAACACAACTACCCGCACTGCTGGCGCACTGATAAACCGGTAATATATTATCCGCTGGATAGCTGGTTTATAAAAACCACCGCCGTAAAAGACCGCCTGATAGAGCTAAATAAAACCATCAACTGGAAACCGGCCCACACTGGCGAAGGCCGCTTTGGACAATGGTTAGAAAACCTGGTTGACTGGAACCTTAGCCGCTCACGCTTTTGGGGCACACCGCTACCTATCTGGGTTAGCGAAGATGGTAGCGAACAGATTTGTATTGGTTCGATAGAAGAGTTAAAAGCAGAAGCTGCCAAAGCAGTAGCCGCAGGTGTAGCACAACCGGTAGATATTACCGACCTGCACAAACCATACATAGATGAAGTAATACTGGTTTCGCCTACCGGCAAACCAATGAAACGAGTATCGGACCTTATAGACGTTTGGTTTGATAGCGGTGCTATGCCGTATGCGCAGTGGCATTATCCTTTCGAGAATATAGAACAGTTTAAAAAGAACTTCCCGGCTGATTATATAGCCGAAGGCGTTGACCAAACCCGTGGCTGGTTCTTTACCCTGCACGTATTGGCAGTTGCCTTGTTCGATTCTGTAGCTTACAAAAATGTAGTGAGCAATGGTTTGTTGCTGGATAAAGCCGGCAATAAAATGAGCAAACGTTTGGGCAATATCATCGACCCATTTGAAACACTAGAGAAGTACAGCGCCGATGCCACCCGCTGGTATATGATGCGCAACAGCGACCCATGGGATAACATGAAGTTTGATATGAACGGCCTGCAGGAGAGCATGCGTTCACATTTCGGCACGCTGTATAACACCTATGGTTTCTTTGCGCTGTATGCTAACATAGATAACTGGGTTATTGATGAGCAAAACATAGTACCCATAGAAAAGCGCCCCGAGCTTGACCGTTGGATAATCTCTAAATTGCAATCGCTGGTTAAAGATGTAACCGCACAGTTGGAAGATTACGAGCCAACTAAGGCCGCCCGCTCTATCGAAAAATTTGTAGATGAAGATTTGAGCAACTGGTATGTGCGCCTTAACCGCCGCCGTTTCTGGAAAGGCGAGATGAGCGAAGACAAAAAAGCCGCTTACGAAACATTGTATGAATGTCTGAACGTAGTAGGCCAGTTAATGTCACCGGTATCGCCTTTCTTCAGCGAGTGGTTATACCAAAACCTTACCGGCAACATCCGCGAAGCCGCTGTAAAAAATAACACGCCGCTAAAGTGGGAGAGCGTACATATAAGCTACTTAACCGTAGCAGACGAAAAGCTGATAGATAAAGACCTGGAAGAAAGAATGGAACTGGCACAAAAAGCCTGCTCGCTTATCCTTTCATTGCGTAAAAAGGAGAAGATAAAAGTTCGCCAGCCTCTATCTAAAATACTGATACCGGTGCTGAGCGAAAAAATGCAGCAGCAGTTTAGCAAGGTAGAAAGCTACATACTAAGCGAGGTAAACGTAAAGGGGATAGAGTACATCAGCGATGCAAGCGGTGTGGTGAAGAAGAAAATTAAGCTGAACTTTAAAGAACTGGGCAAACGCGCCGGCACAAAAATGAAAGCCCTGCAACAGGCGCTTATAGCTTTTACCACCGAAGATATATCGAAAATAGAGCGCGACCAGAAGTACAGCCTATCGTTAGATGGCGAAACCTTTGAGCTACTGCTTAGCGATGTGGAAATACAAACCGAAGATATACCGGGCTGGCTGGTAGCCAGCGAAGGCGGCCTGACCGTAGCGCTGGATGTAACTATAACCGATGAGCTGAAACACGAAGGCAATGCCCGCGAATTTGTAAACAAGGTGCAGAACCTGCGCAAGGATAAAGACTTCCAGGTGCTCGACCGTATTAAGGTATCGGTAGTGCGTAACCCGATGTTAGAGTCTACCCTGTTGCAGTTTAAAGATTACATAGCCAACGAAATTCTGGCCCGCGAAATTGTGCTGGTAGATTCGCTGAGCGAGTTTGACGAGGTAGAACTGAACGAAGAAGTATTGAAAGTAAAAGTAGAGTTGAACTAATGCGCCTAATTACAGCACTGCTAATTCTTATTGGAACACATGCATTCGCTCAACAGGATACGGTGTACCCTGCCGGTTGCTACATGAGCATTGAGGAGCTGCAAACCAAAGCACCTACCAAGCACTGCCGCCTACAGGTAAGCACCAAAAAGGGTGGCACCTTTTTAGGGTTCGAAGCCAATGACTATACCCTTTCGTCGGCCGATAAGTGCTTTAGCAAAAAGGACATACGCGATATGTTTGCCTACAGCGATGGCAATGTGCTATACCTTAATGGTGCTAAGCACGATTTGCAGGGCGCTTATGTGCAGATAGTTATGCGCGGCAAAAATTATATGGCTTTTTTGGGTGCGCGTTCTACCGGCGAGGCATTTGCCACTATGCTTATGGGCAGTGGCTCGGTAGAAAACAGCGAGGCTGGTAAACGTTACCTGTATGCATTGGATATGAAAACCGGCAAATCGTATTACGCCGATGAAGATTATATGAGCAAAATGCTTACCGCCTATCCCGATTTAAAGGCCCAGTATGATAAAGAAACCAATAAAGGTGCCGACGAAACGCTGTTGAAGTATTTAAACTTATGCAACCAGGCCAAATAAAACTACTGTTTTGGGGGCATACACTGCTTGCCTTATTAATGCTGGGCTGGTATGGGTGCAATAGCAAAAAAAACCAGCCAATAATAACACCAGAAGCCCTTGTGTTTAAACTGGATACTTATAAATCTAAATTTGATAGTTGTAACTCTTTA
>DATGXP010000439.1:0-12442 GCA_035298845.1 Chitinophagales bacterium | reverse complement strand
TTTGGGCAGATACCGGTTCCTTCAAAAATGCCCAGTTTGCAGTAGGTTGTAATAATGCTAATGGTTCAAATTTGGGCCGCTCTCATTATTATAATATCATAACAGACTTTAACCCTGCACCTAATGGTAGTTTTACGGTACAATACGATTTGTCGGATATTAATCAACAGTTGGGACGTATAAATATACAGGCAAGCCTGGCAGAGGGGCGTTACCACGTAGAGGTATTTGTAAATGCGGCTGTTCCGCTTACTAATTTGTGGAGGCTACAAACCAAAGGCAGCGGTAAAATAGATTTGTGGAGCCACCCAACGCTTACCGGAACCTCACAAATTATTAAGCAGTTGAATGGAGAAGATATTCTATTTCAGAGTTATCGCCATGCCGATAGGATTAAAACAACCTCCGGAGCCTGGCAGTGCAGCGATAAGGTTATAACCGTAGGTAGCTATTCCAACCGCGCTAATTACCTGGATGTGGATTCGAATGTGGTTGACCTGGTAAATGTGTTTCCGGTGGGAGAAAACGTTGGTGGAAGGCATATCTCTTCCAGTGTTGGCCCAACCCGCGATAACCGTATTAAGCCCGATCTGATGGCTACCGGTAATACACTTGTTTGTACGGGTAACCTTATCGATATTAATTACAGGTTAACCCATAACGAACACTATGTGGTAGGTTATGGCGGAAAACATCGCCGCAATGGCGGTACTTCGCTTGCTTCGGCCGTAGTAACGGGTATTGCTGCGCTATACCTGGAAAAACGCCCGACAGCTAACTGGGATGAGATAAAAACTGCACTCATCTGTACTGCGCAGAAAGATTCATTTACAACTAATACCACTAACAATGAGTATGGCTATGGTAAGGTAAATGCCTATGCAGCCGTTACACAAACTAACTGCATTACTTTTGGCGCCGTAGATACTTTTTGTGTTAACTACAATCCGCAGGCAAACGTAGATTCAGGGACGTGTATAGCACGCGTTTATGGCTGCACAGATTCTACCGCCGATAATTATAACCCGCTGGCTAATGCAAGCGACGGAAGTTGCACCTACACCGGCATTACCAATATTTTCGGCAACTCAGTTTCTGTGCAGGTGGTTCCTAATCCGTTTTCGGCACAAACTACTTTTAGAGTAGAGGGATTGAACTTTGAAACCGGCGAAATCCGTATTTTAAACCACATGGGCGCCCTGGTAGATGTATTGCCGCTAAACGCTGGACGAACTGAATATGTGTACCGTAGCGATAAATTGGCTAAGGGCATTTATTATTACCTGCTGAATGCCGATGGTAAAAATGTGAAGGCTGGTAAATTAATTGCAGAGTAATAATTGATTAAGTAGGAGAGAAGAAAATAAAAATATGAAGAAGGTTCAGATATTGACCACCGAAGCCATACAGCAGAAAACACGCCGCATAGCTTACCAGATAGTAGAAGATAATTACGATGAAGACGAGTTGGTTCTTATTGGCATTAAGCCTAACGGGCTGGAATATGCCGCTCAGCTTAAAAAGGAAATAGAGGCCATAGATGGAATGAAAGTGGTGCTGCTTGAGCTGTCTCTGAATAAGGCCAAACCACTGGAAGAGGAAATTAGCCTTGAACTAGGTAAGAAAACACTGAATAATAAAACAGTGATAGTTGTAGATGATGTAGCCAATACCGGCAAAACCCTTTACTATGCCTTAAAGCCGGTGATGGATTTTTTGCCTAAAAAGGTGCAGGCTGTAGTATTAGTCGACCGTCAGCACAAGCTGTTTCCAGTATCGCCCGATTTTGTTGGCTTGTCGCTATCAACGACTATGAAAGAGCATATCCAGGTAGAGTTTGACACCAAAGGCAAGGGTGTTGCGTATTTAACGTAGAGACGCGATGTTCTCGTCTCTTATGTAACGATAGGCGGAATGCGCTTCTATACAAAAACAACAATGCCGGTTCGCTAGAACCGGCATTGTTGTTTGGTGAAATATCTGGTTGAGCGAATTCGAAGCTTAGAAGTTAAACGCTACCTGTATGCTGTAAGTGCGGTAGTTTTTTTGGCTTAACACTACATCATCTTTTCCTTTATTGTATTCGCGGTGTTTACCCACCACATCGTTCTGATAGAAAATGCTCTTGGCAGCAATCAAATCGCTGATAGTAAAGCGTACTATACCCTTTCCTTTCAGGAATTTCTGGCTTATCTGTAAGTCCATCAATGGCCTCCAGTGCTCGTACCAGGCCGGGTTGCCTACTTCGCCGGTGGCGTATAAGCGCTGGCCTACCTGATTGTAAAGCAACGATACGCCGGTACCTACTGTTGGGTGTGCATAGCTTAAGCCCAGGTTGATGATATAAGGGCTCTGTCCTTGCATAGGGCGAATCTGCTCATCGCTGTTGCTGTTAGCCACATTGCGCAAATCTACATGGCTATAGATGTAAGCCAGGTTGGCTACAAATACCAGGTCTTCCAGTTTTTTAGATGCAAAGGCAAAGTTCTTGCGTATTTCAACTTCTGCACCTACCAGGTAAGCGGTTTTAGCATTGTTGTAAATAAACGATTGCTGGCTGCCGCTGGCTACCGATGTAAGCTCTATAGTATTGGTAAAGTGTTTAAAGAAAACACTGGCGTTTATGCTCTGGCCCTTACCCATAAACCATTCGTACCGCAAATCGGCATTATGAATAGAGGTTTGCAATAGGTTTACGTTACCGGTAAGGTTAACATCACGTAAAAAGTCGTAGTAAACAAATGGCGAAGTTTCGCGGAACTCAGGACGGCTCATGCTCTGGCTATAGCTCGCACGCAGGTTCATAGTTTCATTTAGCTTAAATATCAGGTTTATAGATGGCAATAAAGGGAACACCGTTTTTACCTTACCGCTTGAATCGGCACTGTAAGCTCCGCTAAAGTAAGAGCGGGTATAAGTAGTATCTACCACCTTGGTGCGGATAATCGGAGGCTCAGGATCCTGAGGGATAACATCAAAATCGATAGCGCCCGGCGAGGTAAGGCTTTGCTTAAACGATTCGAAACGGAAACCCCAAACTGCCTTGAAGCGCTCGCCTATGTTGTTTTCCATCATTACATAAGCTGCATGAGTGGTAGAGTTGGCCGAGTATACATCGGTAGGAAACACAAACGGGTTCATGGTTAGTTTGCCATTGGCAAAGTTCTCCTGGTTTATAATGTTGTCTACATTCAGGTCAAAACGGATAGAGTCATTGTAACCACCCGGGTAATCTATAAACAGGTTGCGCGCCTCAAAGTTACGGGTACGGTACTGGTAAGAATAACCTACGCTGATAGCCTGCTTTTGGTCTTTTATTTTGAAAGGGAAAGTAAGGTCTGTTCCGGCATTGTAAAGCTTTTCGCGCAGCTGGCTGTAAAAGTAAGCTCCTTGTTTAGGGTCAGAGCCGCCATAAGAAAACTGGAATACATACGGGTCTGTTGTTTCGTTAGCGCCAAAACCGGTTGAAGAGGTATAAGGGCGCTCATAAGAGTAACGGGTAGTGCGGGGCTGGTCGCGGTTGATCATTACAAAACCTCCGTTCCATTTCCAGCGTATGCCGGTGCTTTCAAATAAGTGGTCGCCCGATAAGTTGGTTGAAAATACTTTAGAACTGCTAAACTCCATGCTGGTGCGGTTTTGCTCGGTAGCGTTTCCGTAGCTAACTCCGTTACGCTGAATAATTGCGTTATCAGAGTTGTTGGTAAAGATATTCTTCCACGATATTTTATGGTTGTTCTTAATCACTGCGCTGATGTTGCCCAGCAAAGCAGCAGATACGGTAGTATTATAACGCTCATCGCTATAATCATTATCCAGTTCGCCACTGGTACCTGCGTACCTGGTGCGGGTACCCTCGGTATAGCGCAGGCTGTTAGAGTATGAAAGCGCAAACACACCACCCAGTTGAACATCCTTTTTACGCACGGCAAAACCACCACTCAATTGAAGGCTTTGGCCGGGGTAGGCTATTTTATTGTTGTTTACTTTCCAGCTGCGGTTGGTTATGTTTCTGCCCAGGGTACGCAGCGAATCAGTAGCGCCCTGAATTTTCAAATCATTAAGGGCAATCAGGCCCGGAAAATCTTTGCTTAAAGGACGAACGCTGTTATCAAAACCAAGAAAATCGGTTTTGCTGCCAGCGTAACTTTTAAATGGTCTAAAGGTATTGCCTTCGTTAAAGGTCATACCATAAGTAACATTAAAGAAACTCTTCTCTGGTATATCGCGTGTGTTTAGCTGTATTAAACCGCCGGCCCACTCGCTGGGTAGGTTAGCCTGTCCGGTTTTCATTATAATAATATTGTCAAGTATGTTCGATGGAAACACGTCAAAAGCAAATGCTTTACGGTCAGGCTCAGTGCTTGGCAGTATCACGTTATTAATCAGGGCCATATTGTAGCGGTCAGATAAACCACGGATAATCGCAAACTTGCCATCCTGTATGGTAGAACCACTTACCCGGCGGATAACATCGCTCGAGCTTTTATCCGGCGAGCGTTTCATTTCTTCAGATGATATACCGCTTTGTATTACCGTGCTGTTGCGCTGCATCATTACTATAGCGCTTTCGTTATCGCGCTTTGTAACTGTAGCCGTAACCACCGCATCTTTTAGTACAACGGCATCTTCTACCACAGCGGCGTTCAGGCTGGTAACCTCGCCTGCTTTAATATCTACTTCGTAGGTTTTTTCCTGGTAGCCTATGTAGCGTACTTTCACGGTGTGCTTACCGGCAGGTATTTTAGCTATAGTAAAGTTACCGTCCAGGTCAGTAGAGGCAGCCAGGTTATTATCGTTATCTACCACTACCGTAGCGCCCATAAGCATTTCCCCGCTTTTACCATCTATAGCCTTACCCGATAAAGTACCGGTTTGTGCATAGCTGGCCGCGAAAAGGAAAAGACTTAAAACGAGCGTAAAAATTTTGTGTGTCATAGCGCTTTATTTGCTGCCGCAAAAGTGGGGGCAGAGCGCTAAGCCATCGTAATGCCTGTGTTATGCTTATGTTAAGCAGGGGCATTTTGCACCTATTATCAACATTTTTTGCCGGTTTGCCTTAACATTGGAGTGATATTGAGGTAAATATAATGCTGCGCAAGTAACCGCAAAAAATTAGTGCCGCCCCTTTCGGAGCGGCACACACCAAACTACAAGACCCAACCCTTGGGTAAAAATTGGCCTGTCTGTTTTTGCAGAAACAGGCAATGGTAATTATCTCTAGTGAGTCATTTGCACACGCACACTATCCTCGTGGTCGCTGCTTATAAGTGTATCGTCAAAAAACTCTACGGCACCGCTTTCCAGGTTTAGTTTAGCTCCTATTATGGCTATTTTGCCTGTCTCTATCAGTTGCTCAATAATGTGGCTTCTATCCACTATGTTTTTTACCGAGCGTCTTACGTTCAGCGTAGCCACATTCTCTACAAATTCGTGATTGCCCGAATGCCTGTCGCTTGGGTTGGTTGTTTCCTTTTCCAGGTACACAGCCGGTTGTATTTTAGAAAGTAACTCTGTAAGGCTGCCCATCTCTATATGGTCGCAGGCCCCCTTTACAGCACCGCAATTACTATGGCCCAGTACTACTATCAGTTTAGACCCCGCCACTTTGCAGGCGTACTCTATGCTGCCAATTATATCGGTGTTTACCACATTGCCGGCTATACGTATAGAGAATACATCGCCTAGCCCCTGGTCGAATATCAACTCGGCCGAGGTGCGGCTGTCTATACAGCTAAGTATAACTGCAAAAGGCCATTGGCCGTCGCGCGTTTCGTTTACCTGCTGTAGCAGGTTACGGTTTATTTTCAGGTTGCTTACAAAGCGCTGGTTACCTTCTTTCAGCATGTCTAATGCTTTAAGCGGTGTAATAGATGCTTGCGTTTCACTTGTATGTGCTTTCATACTCATTTAGTGTGTTTTTATTGGTTAACATATACTTCCTGTTTTTCGTTTTATCTAGAGGTAACATGATTGGGTGAGTCGTCTAAGTCGTATTTATCTTTAAACCCTACCAGTGCTACTTCAATATTTTTATCCTTACTGCCCACATTCAAAAAATCCTGTATCATTTGTATCACATCATGGTCTATATAGGCGCTGTCGCTGGCATTAATTTCTACCTTGCTGTTATTGGGTATGTGCATTAGAGTTTGCTTAATAGCCGCCTTATTTAAAAAAGACACCTCTTGCGCCAGTTGTATATGTATGGTTTCGCCTTCATGGTGTTTTTGCTTGCGGAAAAAATAGGCCACCTTCATATTGCCACGCAGTATAAACACTACACTTACAGCAAGTCCAATACCTACACCTTTTAATAAATCGGTAAATACTACTGCTACTACGGTAACAATAAAGGGCACAAACTGGAATTTCCCTTTCTGCCACATGTGTTTAAATATCGCAGGGCTCGCCAGTTTATATCCTATCAGTATCAGTATGGCAGCAAGGCACGCCAGCGGAATGCGGTTTAGTAGCGTTGGTATAGCCAATACTGCTGCCAGCAAAAATATACCATGCGATATAGTGGCAATTTTGGTGCGCCCGCCCGAATTTATATTGGCAGAGGTACGCACAATTACCGATGTCATAGGCAAGCCGCCAAGCAGTCCGCTTATTATATTGGCCACGCCCTGCGCTTTCAGTTCGTTATTGGTATCGGTGTAGCGCTTCAGCGGGTCCATTTTGTCGGCTGCCTCTATACACAGCAATGTTTCTATACTGGCCACGGCAGCTATTGTAACACCGGTAATCCATACTGCCGGGTTGGCTATAGATTTAAAATCCGGAGTATAAAACTGGTCTATAAATTCTTTAAACGAACCCGGTACCGGCAGTTTAACCAGGTGGTCGGGCCCTATGGCAAAAGCAGAGCCTGTAGCTTTAAAAATTTCATTTATACCTATACCTACTACTACAGCTACCAGTGCGCCGGGTATTGCCTTTATCTTTTGCAGGGCTTTAATATTATTCCAGGCTATAAGTATAGCCAGCGAAACTGCTGTAACTATCATAGCGCCTGCATGCGAGTAGTTTACCGCATCTATCACTGCCGAAAATGTATTATGCCCGGTGCCCTTCTCTATAAAGAAAAAATCACCCTCATTATCTACATCGTAGCCTATTGCGTGAGGTAGTTGTTTCATTATTATAATAATACCTATAGCCGTAAGCATACCCTCTATTACATTCGATGGCAGGTAATTGCTTATGGTGCCTGCTTTAGCAAAGCCAAGTATCAGTTGTATAGCGCCGGCAATTACTACTGCCAGCAAAAAAGTTTCAAATGAGCCGAGGCTGGTAATAGCCGCCAGTACAATAGCCGTAAGTCCTGCGGCCGGGCCAGCCACACTTAACTGCGAGTTGCTTAGCAGGCCCACTATTATGCCACCTATTACTCCGGCAATAATGCCGGAAAATAAGGGCGCACCACTGGCCAGAGCTATGCCCAGGCATAGCGGCAAGGCCACCAGGAACACTACAAGTCCTGCGAGTACATCTGTTTTAATGTATCTTTTGTCAAATTTCATAACTACTAAGGGTTGAGGTATAGTTTGGTTTAAAAAACAAAGGGTTGGTGCTATCGCTATACGATAGATGATTACATGCCGTAACGGTGTATTACAGCACTAAATCAGGTAAAAGCAAAAAGAAAAGGTAATGGCGTAAAAAAGGTTACGCTAAAAAATCGGGAGGGGGAGTGGGGCTTTCAAGTACAAATTGATAGAAAAGCCGGTTTAACGTATCATGCATATACGAATGCATGATTGCTGAAGACAAATAAGTGTTACGCAACTGCAATTTGCAGCGTACATCATTCCAGAAATCCGCATCATCTTCGTCGCAGCTTTCTTTCTCTTTTTTCGTTTCTTCTTCGCTCATGGTTACCATGCTTACAAATGAAGATTTATCTTTAGCATAAGCGCTTGCTAACTGCGTAGCACCTATGCAGTGCAGCATTATTACAAGGGCAGTAAGATATTTCAGCAGGTTTTTGAGCATCGGCTTATTGCAAACATAATTTAAAACGGCAGATTTAACATCATGCCCGTTTCAAAAAATGTTAATGCCCGATAGCGGCCGTGTTTGCCAGCATATTAGGCCAAACTGGCCTCGTGCGATATTTTGCAGCTTAATAGCTTGGATATGGGGCAGTTAGCCGCGGCATCGGCAGCTACCTCTTTAAATTTATCTGCATCAATACCCGGCACAGTAGCTTTCACGGTAAGATGCGATTCGGTCACTGCGCCATTCTCAAAAGTAATGTCGCATTTAGTGTCTATGTTTTCCGATTTAAAACCGGCTTCTGCCAGTGCAAAACTAAGTTTCATAGTAAAGCAGCCTGCGTGCGCGGCGGCTATCAACTCTTCGGGGTTGGTGCCCACACCATTCTCAAACCTGGTACCGAATGAATATTGTGCGCTGTTTAATACCGTGCTTTGTGATGATAAAAGTCCTTTGCCTTCTTCGCCGCTGCCTTTCCAGTTTGCTGTTGCCGAACGTTTCATGGGGGATAGTTTTTATAGTTGTATAAAATGAAATTACTTATAATATTTTACCTCGCAGGCGTCATTCTTCTGGTTATTTATTACCTTAATATAACCACCCAGCGAGAAGGGGTTAATGCCAAACCCCAGTTTGCCTTCTACCTGCATATTCATAAAGTTGGGGTCGTCAACTTCTTGTTTGGGAATAATTATGGTATCGCCAATAACCGTAGCCCTTACACTGCCTTGTATGCTGTATAAGCCCGATAACTTTAACTCGGGCCCGTTGGCGTCTACAAAAAGTAGTGCCACCGGCGCACTCACATCGCTGCATTTTTCGGTGCCCTTCCATTTGCCAATAAACTTAGTGTAATTGGCTTTTGTTTTTTTCTTGCTATCATTTTGCTGAAAACTCGCAGTTGTAACAATGACAGCAGCCAGTAAAAACATAGAAGGAAAGAATAAGCTTTTCATACACAGAACATAGCAATTTTTAAGCCAGCGCATTCTGTCAGGTTTAAGCATTAAATATGAGTATGTATTTCCTCAAATAAGTTAAATAGTCTGTCAGTTTCCGTGTTTTCTCAAAAGTCGCAAAGTATGCTCCGGCGATTTTTTATTCCGCCAGTTACCATGTCCTGGAATAACATACTGCGGCTTGCCAAACTTATCCTGCACCCGTTTAACGGCCACAGGCCACTCTTTTACATCTGCATCACCGGTGTAACCCAAATCTCTGGCATCGGTGCTCTTTATAAAACAACCGCCATACAGTATTTTTTCTGCCGGAAACCATAACACAATGTTATCGGGCGCATGGCCGCGGCCCGGGTAATACGTTTCGAACCTGTAACCACCTATAGTAAACGCAGTATCACTGCCCAGCAGGTACCTTGCCCGCTTTTCATTCTTCAGCTTACACTGTTCATCCGTTTGTATGGTGGCGTATGTTTTAATCCCTTTGCTATTGTAATAGTCAAACCCACCGGTGCGGTCTTCGTGGCTGTGTGTGGCTATGCAGGCTATTACTTTTTTATGGTGCTTTGCCTCAATGCTATCCAGCAGCGGCTGAAACTGTGTAGAATCCCACGGCGTATCAAACAGAATCACCCCATCATCTGTAACAAGGTACATGGCATTGGCCGGCACCGGCACACCTTTGTATAAACTATAAGTGATATAAACATAGAAGTTACCGGTAAGAGGTTTAATCGTCAATGGCTTCGGGCCTTTTTGCGCAAAAAGCGAAACCGTAATGAATGCGAGAAGAACCGTAATTATTGTTTTCATTATAAGCTAAAAGTAAACAGATGCAATATTATCTATTGCATCTGTTGTTTCCTATTTGTATTTATTGCCGACTGCGGACTGCCGACTGATTACTTCTCCGTCACCCTTATCACCCCCGCACCATTATACGAGTGGTATTCGCCGTTATACATCGCATCAGCCATTACCGGTCCCATTACATACGTGCCCGGCGATACAGCGCGCACCGAATAATAATACGTCTGCGGCTGGCTGCCCGCGGTTACAAACAGGTTAATACGGTCATCGCGCACATCCAGGTGTTCCGGTGTGCTTTCGTTCTTAATCCAGTTCATGCCGGGTATCTCTTTGGTGCGCGGGTTCTCTATCTCAAAGCCGGCTGGCAGCAAGTCGGTAATTACTACGTTCTCAATTGGGCGGCTATAAGTATTCTCCAGCGTAATAGCTACTACCACCAAATCGTTTTGCGCAAAGCTGTTGCTGCTCAGCGGACGGCCATATCTATCAAAGAAGCGCTTACGCACGCGCAGGTAGCTGTCTTCTTCTTTAAAGGAGCCATCTTTGGTAATACCCTCACTCTGCCAGAAGTAATACAACTTACCGGTACCGGTAGTGCTTACCTCTACATTCGTTCCTCCCAGTTGTTTGCTGGTCAGCTTTAAGGTGCTGCCATCATTCTTTGCTATCTCTTTACCGTTTACCTTAATGCTGGCAGTTATACTGGTATTATTTGCTTGTCTGCCAATTTTACCTAAGGCTAAGAAACCAAAGGCACGTTCCTGGGTGCTCAGGTAATAGCGTGTTTTAAGCATCTGGCTCACGTGCTTGGCCATGGTGCCTATTTGCGAATTGTTAGGGTCAACTTCCAGTACCGCATTCAGGGCAATAGCTTCATCGCGCAGGTCGCTGTAGAACGAACCACCGGTTTCTTTATTCGCCACTTCACCGGTAAACGAACCGGGCAGCATCTCTTTAAACTTGCCTTTATCTCCGGCTATAGCATAGGCTGCACTCAACAGGTACTTGCTATCCAGCGCCAGCATATCCGTATTCTGTTTGTAATAGTTCATGGTACTTACCTGTGCCTTACCGGCAAGCGCCAACACATATAAAGAGTAAGCCACTTCTTTAGGCGCTATCTGTTTCTTTAGGTTGCCGTTATAGTAGTAGGTAATGCTCTCTTTGTTCTTCAACCGGTTGCTCAGGTACTGGTAAAGGTTATCCAGCAAACTCTTGTCCACTTCAAAGCCTGCCTTTTGAGCCTCTTGCAAAAAGTGCGCGGCATACACACTGGCCCACCAGTTTTCGCTGCCCTCATGGTCCCATAATGTAATGGTACCATTATACAACTGGCGCATCTTTATTTTGCGGATAGCCTCCTGTACATTGTAGTTGGCATTGGCCTTTATCTTCTTGTCGGCTTTCATCAGGTCGGCCAGGTCGCTAAAGTATAGTTGTGGGAAAGCCGCACTCACTGTTTGCTCGGTGCAGCCGTGCGGATAATTCACCAGGTTATACATCTGGTCGGCTAATTCTACTGTGGGGTTCTTGCTTAATATCAGCTGGTAATCAGCACTGCTGGCTATAAATTTATCTACTGCAAAGTTGATAGACTTGAAACTGCCACCGGCAATAGTACCGGCATCAGTTATCTTTTGCAGCGAAACTGCCGGGCGCACCGTTATGTCTGTTTCTTCCAGAAACTTCTCGTTCAGCGCACTTACCTCTACCGATATTTTAGCCACATCAATTTTTGCGTCTGCTACAATTTTAAATACTGCACGGCCTTCGGCATTTGCTTTTAGCGAAACCTGTTGCGAGGTGCTGCCCACTACTTTAACCGGACCGGTTATTTTAACCGTAGCGGTTGCACTGGTGCTGTTTTTAGTAGTGTTAGAAATTGTCACCGGCATTATTACTGTGTCAGATGGTGAAAGGAAACGCGGCAGGGCCGTGCTTATCACCACCGGGTCGGCTACGGTCATATTCATTTCGCCGCTGCCAAAGCAGGCGTCTTTGTAAGCAACTGCCATCAGTCGTAATTGTCCGCT
This sequence comes from Chitinophagales bacterium, assembly GCA_035298845.1. GTDB lineage: Bacteria > Bacteroidota > Bacteroidia > Chitinophagales > LD1 > Bog-950. The sequence continues at coordinate 636 of DATGXP010000439.1, read as the reverse complement.
AAACTGCGGTATGTCAAACTCAAAATTTGCTTCCCCATTGCCGTTGGCATCGGTTATGCCGCTCCAGTAACTTACCAGCTTCACGCGTTTGTTTTGCAGCGGGTTGGTGCGCTTGCTCAAATCAAAACCATCACCACCGGTGCTGCTTAGTGTGCCCCTTAATTCAGGGAACAATAAAGGATACAGGTCGAACGAGTTAACCTCCAGTGCCCGTTTACTGTAGAAGAAGCTGTATGGGTCCGGTGTCTGGTAATTGGTAATCTGTAAGATACCTTCATCTACTGCCGCCAGCGTTATCTTACAATTAGGTGCACCCTTTACCCGTACCTTCTGGTGCGTGCGCGAGCGCACACTTTTTTCTGCAAATATCTGCACCGGTATTTTGCGGCTTGTTTCTTCTACCGTTACCGATTTAAAACCATGCGCCACAGTCAATGGCATGTCGCTTTCTTCATGCGGTTTTATCAGGGTGGCAGTAATGTAAGCGTTAGGCAGGTCTTCGGTTTTTAAACTAAACGTTACTGTGGCCGAGCGGTTCGTCACAGTAACATACTGGTGCTCCAGCACGCGGTCGTTCTCCAGTGTTACCAGCATCTTACCGTTAAACGGCGTTTTAAAAAGCACCTTGGCGCTCTC
>DATGXP010000438.1:0-4386 GCA_035298845.1 Chitinophagales bacterium | reverse complement strand
ATACATGGCTTTGGTAAGCACATAAAAATAAGGGAAGTCGCTTACACGGATGCCATAACCATGCGAGCGCAGGTACTTAATATGCTTATTACACATCTGTACTGCCAGCCTTTTTTGATTTGTAAGATAAAAATACGCTGTCTGCATGTTGCGCAACTCTACCTCATACTGAAAATATTTTCCTTTGGGGTTTTTCTCGAACCCAAGCTGTATAAACTCAAAGGCCTGATCGTAATCCCCGTTAAACAAATGAAATTTAGCCAGCGAGATTATTTCCCGTGGCAGTATCAGTTCGCGCATATGTTCACGCGGCACCATGTTTTTACCTGTAATAATTTTTCCGGCCTCATCTATGTTTCCGGTTATCAGGCATATCTGTATATACTTGGTATAGTAAAAGCTGGAATCGGGCAGGTGTTCGGTTTGTACTGTGTATATATGCTTTTTAAAATACTGGAACGATTCTTCAAACCTGCTTAAGTAATACAGTAGCTCTGCCTGCTTTAATTCAATGCGCAGCATTTGCCGGGTGTTTTGCACGCTTTTGTAACGGCTTAACACCTGCAGTGCCTCGCGGGTAACTTTAAATGATTGTGCAAAATCCTCAATGGCATTATTAAAGTAAATGCGCAGCCAGTAATAGGCAAAAGCGAGCTCTTCATCTGCATCTTCAGGTAAAGGCCCCATCGCTTCAATCTTCTTCCTTTGCTCATCGCTTACACTTCTTATGAGCGCCGCGGCAAACAGCTTATCAATCTGCACATATAGCTGCTTGCATTCTACCAGCATTTTTGCATTCAGGTTTTTCTCTATAGCTATATATTTATCTGCCAGGGTTCCAATCACTACTTCATCTTTATGAATGATGGGCATGTTGTAATGAATGTAGTTGATATTGGCCTTGTAAAATTCTGCCTGTTGCTTTTTAGTGCCGTTCTTTTCTACCTGGTTCATTTGCCGCTTCATCTCCTGGTAGTAGTGCTTTACAAAGGCGGCCCGGTCGCTTAAAAAATCAAGAAGTTGTAACCCATCGCTGCCAAATATTTGTTCATAGCAGCGGGCAAGCAGCTGCGAAGTTATTTTATCAAAGTGGGCCGAAGAAATGCCCAATGCTGTTTCAATTTTTTCCCGCTCAAACAATTGCTTTTCGGCCTGCCTGTTCACCATTTCCCATACCTCTGCACTCCGTCCTTTTAGCTGTAGAGACTGCAGCTTTTTCTTCTCGTCGGGTTGCAGGTGCTTTAAAAAATCGAAAAGCAGGTTCATAGCGATAAACCTAAATAATTAATAATAGCCGTTGGCATGTTTTGTGTCAGTTTTCCAAAAATATGGTAAATCAAATAATGGGGCGGGCAACAATTTCAATATGTGCCCGTTTAGAAGTATGTTTACAGTAATGACGAGATTGAAAAAATACCTTGTAATAAGCGCCATCGTACTCGTGGCGTTTGTTCCTATAGCCTTTACTACCAGCCCTTCGTATTTCGAAATGACGAAGAACCTCGACATTTTCACTACGCTGTACAAGGAGCTCAATACTTATTATGTAGATACCCTCAACCCCGAAAAGTTAATGCACTCGGGTATTACCGAAATGCTTAACTCGCTGGACCCTTACACCGACTATATTCCCGAGGAGGATATGGACGATTACCGCCAGCAAACTACCGGCCGCTATGGCGGTATTGGTGCAGTGATAGGCACCCGCGGCGATTGGGTTACGGTTACAGAACCTTACGAGGGGTTTCCGGCAGATAAAGCGGGGCTACGTGCCGGCGATAAAATAATTGAAGTAAATGGCAAGAGTGCCAAAAGCTACCGGACCGACCAGGTGAGCGCCATGCTAAAGGGTAAACCAGGTACCGAAGTGCTGGTAAAGTTTATGCGGCTGATGGCCGATGGCAGCGAAACCGAAATGAGCGTGAAGATGGTGCGGGAGGAGATAAAAATCAAAAACGTACCTTACTACGGAATGGTAGACGAAAAGGTGGGGTATATCCATCTTTCAAGTTTTACCGACCGGGCCGGTGCCGAGGTTAAGAATGCCCTGCTGGCATTACAAAGCAAGCATAAACTGGAAGGCGTAATACTGGACCTACGCGGCAACCCGGGTGGTTTGCTCAACGAAGCTATTAACGTAGCCAATGTGTTTGTAGACAAAAACATTGATATCGTTTTTACCAAGGGTAAAATTGAGGAGTGGAATAAAAACTTCCCTTCTATCAACGATCCGGTTGATTTAAAGATACCGGTAGTAGTTTTAGCTGATGGTGGTTCTGCCTCTGCAGCAGAAATTGTTAGCGGCTCATTACAGGATTTAGACCGGGCAGTAGTGCTGGGCCAAAAAACGTTTGGTAAAGGCCTGGTGCAGTCTACACGTTCGCTTCCTTTCAATGCTAAATTAAAAGTGACTACAGCCAAGTATTACATCCCATCTGGCCGCTGTATACAGGCTATTGATTATGCCGAGCGCAATGAAGATGGCTACTTTAAGCGCATTCCCGATTCGCTTAAAGTAGCGTTTAAAACTAAAAACGGCAGAACCGTATATGATGGTGGTGGTATAGACCCTGACATTGCTATAGAACCGGAACGCCTGGCACCTATTACCATCAGCCTGCTTACCAAAAGCCTGATAAGTGATTACGCCAACGAGTATCGCGCTAAGCACGAAAAAATAGGACCGGCTAAAAGTTTTGATTTAGGCGATGCAGGTTATGCCGATTTTATAGCCTGGGCTGCTAAAAAAGAATACGACTACACTACCCGCAGCGAAAAAATATTAGAAGGCCTCAAGGCCTCTGCCGAAAAGGAAAAGTATTACGATGCTATTAAAGATGATTATGAGGCCATGAAAAAAACCATGATGCACGATAAGCAGCGCGACCTTGAGAAAGAGAAGCCGCAGATTAAAAGCATGCTGGAAGAGGAGATTGTATCACGCTATTACCTCAACACCGGTAGAACCGAAGCATCTTTTAAAAGCGATAAAGAGTTAAAGAAGGCTATCGAGATTTTGAAGGATGGCAAGAAGGTAACGGAAATTTTAGCGAAGAAGTAGAGCCCATAAATCCCCAAGAGGGGACTTAAAAATGCAAAAGACAATGAAGAGTAAATTAATAAAAGGGTTTGTTGTAATAGCTATTGGGCTTGGCACTATGTCGTTTGCCGATAGCTATTTTGAAATATCGAAGAACCTCGATGTTTTTTCGGCCCTATATAAAGAGGTGAACACTTATTATGTAGATGATGTGGAACCATCTAAGCTGATGCGCTCGTGTATAGATGGTATGCTGAAAACACTTGACCCTTTCACCAATTATTTTTCAGGTTCACAGATAGAGAATGCGCGCATACACCAGGGCGGTAAGTTTGGCGGCATAGGGGTAGAGGTGGAGGTTATGGGTGCTTACCCGGTTATAACGTCGGTTACTCAAAATCAGCCTGCGGATAAAAGTGGCGTTCAGGCTGGTGATGTAATAAAGGTGATTGATGGTGAAAGCACATTAAACCGTAAGAAAGATGAAGTAGAGAAATTTTTGGTAGGGCAGCCTAAGTCATCTATCAATATTCAGGTAGAAAGAAAAACCTCGTTGCTGGATAGCAAAATATTGAATTTTACTATGCAGCGAGAAGAGATACAGGAAACTTCAGTGCCGTTTTATGGCATGGTTACTCCCGAGGTTGGCTGTATCAAACTAAAAATATTTAATGAGGGAGCGGGTAAAGACGTAAAGGATGCGTTTGACAGTTTAAAGAAAGCAAACCCGAACATGAAGGGTGTCATACTTGACCTGCGCAGCAACCCCGGTGGATTGCTTACCGAGGCGGTAAACATCGTAAACGTATTTGTAGAGAAGAACCAATTGGTGGTTACTACCAAAGGTAAGGTAGATGAATGGAACAGTGCCTTTAAAACACTAAACGAACCAAGCGATACAAAAATACCGGTGGTAATGATTACCAACTCTATGAGTGCATCGGCATCGGAGATTGTTTCGGGCACCATGCAGGACTACGACCGCGGGGTGGTAATAGGTCAGCGCACTTACGGCAAAGGATTGGTGCAGGTAACCAAGCCGCTGTCGTATAATACAATGCTAAAGGTGACCACGGCCAAGTATTATATACCTACCGGCCGCTGCATACAAGCCCTTAACTATGCCGAAAAGAATGCCGATGGTAGTGTAAAGCGCATACCTGATTCTTTGAAGGTGGCTTTTAAAACAATTAAGAGCGGCAGAACAGTATATGATGGTGGTGGTGTAGACCCGGATGTAAAACTGGCCAAGCCAGAGCACAGCAAAATTGCTGAAACACTGTTCACCAGGAACTACATTTTCGAATTTGCATCGGTTTATAAATTAATGCACGATACAATTACTG
>DATGXP010000437.1:0-2882 GCA_035298845.1 Chitinophagales bacterium | reverse complement strand
ACCTGCTGGGTATAGGCGAAACATTTAAAGGTGCCAATGGTAAACGCAACATGTTGCGCGGCACTGTGCAGGATATTACCGAGCGTAAAAAGGCAGAAGAAACCAACCGTAAGTTTGCCATACTCGAGTCGAAAAGTAAGGAGATGGAGCAGTTTGCCTATATCGCCTCGCACGACCTGCGGGAGCCATTGCTTACCATCAGGAGCTATGTAGACCTGCTTACAGAAGAGCATCAGCATAAAATGGAAGGCGATGCCGCTGAGTCGCTCCGCCGTATTTCGCGCGCAGCCGCGCGTATGGATGAGTTAATGCAGGGCTTGCTGGATTATTCGCGGCTAAGCAAGGTAAAGGAGTTGCAGGCGGTAGATTGCAACCAGGTAGTGAATGATGTAATAGCGGACCTGGCGTCGCTAATTCAAAATAATAATGCTTTCATAGAGGTAGGCAACCTTCCTATGTTGCGGGCCTACCCCCTTGAAATGAAGCAACTTTTTCAAAACCTGCTGGCCAATGGCATCAAGTTTAAAAAAGGCGGTACAGACCCTGTTATCCACGTTTCGGCCAGCAAAATCAACGGCGTATGGACTTTTAAAGTAAGCGATAACGGAATTGGTATTGAAGATTCGGATAAAGAAAAGATATTTGCACTGTTTCAGCGCCTGCATAACCGGAACGAATATGCCGGAAGCGGGATTGGGTTGGCATATTGTAAAAAAATTGTAGAGTTGCACCACGGGACCATTTGGGTAGAATCGGTTCCGGGTATGGGGAGTGCCTTTTATTTCACGATTTTAACCTGATTGTGTTGTTGAAAAAACTGAATAGGGTTTTATTGGTAGATGATGATGATGATGCAAATCATTTTCAGGAAAAACTTTTTCGCAAGTACAACTTTGCCGAAAACGTAGATAAGGTAATGAACGGCGCTGATGCGCTTGATTATCTTAATAAGGGGATTAGGGGCGAACATGATTTGCCAGAGATTATTTTTCTTGACCTGAACATGCCCCGCATGGATGGCTGGACCTTTTTGGAAAAATACAACCAGTTTAGCGACGAAATAAAAGCAAAAATAGTTCTCATCATCCTTACCTCATCAGTAAACCCCGATGATGAGGAACGCGCTAAAACAACCCCGGAGGTAAAAGGGTATAAAAACAAGTTTCTGCACAAAGACCAGCTATCTGAGATAATTAAGCTGATGCCTATTTAATTTAAAGCGCAAAAATTCTCTACCTGAGAAATTTTAACCCCAAACCTGTATTTAGAAATGCTTTTTTTATTTTTTTTCCCGCCATATCTATGGCCTAATACTTGCCATTGCAGCAATTACAACCGCGACTTATGAATAGCTGCTATTGGTTCTGTTTTTTTTTATTGGGTAGTGTGTTTTTTATGGGCTGTAATCGTAACGGCACCTCCATAGATAATTCCCGTGCTTCAAACAATCCGGCGAAAGATACTCCGGTAGTTGTACCGGCCCCACCCGATGTAACCTATCACTACCAGGTGCTTACCAAACAAGACCGGCAAAAACCTGATTCCCTGGTTGAGCATTTAGATGTATTGCTGGCTTTAAACCGGGTAGACTATAAGCACATGCTCAGGTTAGATTCGATTATTGCGCCCGATTCATTCTACACTGATTTTAAAGCATACTCGCCTTTTCCATGGCAACTGTCATTTTTAAATGATGTGCCTAAAATTATTTTTTACTCATACCGAATACAGGCCTTTGCTGCCTACGAAAACGGGGTCCTGGCCAAATGGGGCCCGGTAAGTATGGGCAAAAAAGCTACGCCCACCCCCACAGGCCTTTTCTTTACTAACTGGCGGGCTAAGGAGACCATAAGTACGGTAGATGATGAATGGATAATGAAGTGGTATTTCAATCTCGATAATTTTGAAGGCGTAAGTATGCACGAATACGAAATGCCCGGCTACCCGGCATCGCATGCGTGTGTAAGGCTTACCACTGCCGATGCTTTCTGGTTTTACAACTGGTGCGAGCAATGGGTGCTGAATAAAGAGGATAAATACAGGAGCATAAAAGCGTATGGAACACCGGTACTTATTTTTGGCACGTACGATTTTGGAGGCCCCAAACCCTGGAGAAATCTTCCGGTAGATAAGGGGGCTGTAACAATTTCGGCAGATGAACTGCAAAAGGAAACAGTGCCGCACCTGGATATAATACACCAGCGCCGACAGCAGCGTGATTCTTTAATGGCAAGTAAGGCTATTTGATGAAATATCCGGATTAACGTAATTCTATTTATTGTAAATTTACTTCGAAAACCACAACTATGGCAAGCGAAAACAGCAACTGGACCTACAACGAATTTCTGGCTTTTTTACTGGTATATGCCGGTGGTATGGATACCTATTTGTCGGACCAGGAACTTGAGTTTATCAAGCAACGCACCCGTATAGATGATATTGCAAAAATAAAGGCGGCAGTGGATGCTGTAAGCGATGCCGAGGTGCTGGATATTATTGATGCTTACCGACCCAAATACCTGGCTACTCCCGAAAAGGAATTAACGGCAAAAACAGATTTAGAAAACCTGATAAACACCCCAGGTGTACACAGCCAGTTAGAAAAAGCTGCCGTGCATATACTTGAGAAGATAATACTTACCAAAGCCAGTTAGTAGTCCTCTTTGCCCCGCCCGAATAAATAATGTACCCCTACCATAAGGCCAACATTGGCCACACGGCTTTGCTGATACTTTACATCGTTGTGGCTGAACCAGCCCAGGTTTTTTAGCACGTTGCCGTTTATATCCAAAAAGCCGGCATAGCCCTGCAGGCCTAAATCAAAATACAAATTGTTAGTAGCATATACCTCGCAGCCTATTTGCAGGGCAAGGCCTATATCA
>DATGXP010000436.1:0-2215 GCA_035298845.1 Chitinophagales bacterium | reverse complement strand
GAGTACAAACTATACCGGGCGGTGTGTTGCCGGCGGGCTCTACCGGCCAAACATTATACAATACCGGTGGGGTATGGACGGCCACCACTAACTTATCTAACGATGGCAGCACTATTGGCCTGGGCAGCTTTACCAATGCCGATGTAGATGAATGGCCAAAGGTGCAATGGCTAAGAGTAGGTACTTATGATGAAGGATTAATTAAAGGTTCATCATCGCGGGGCGTATGGGGCCGCGCTGGCTTTGGTATACACATGAACGCCGATAAGCACTTCGGCTTTTTCTCTAGCGGTTGGGACCCTTTATTTGATGTAGAGGGCGGTACCGGCCGCACGTATGTTAAGGGCAATATGGGTTTAGGAACAAACGCACCATCGGGCAAACTACATGTAGCAACCAATCATGCCAATGGTGTATTTCAGGATGGTAACGACCGCCCTAGTATAGGGGTTACAGGTGTATACCCGCAAATGGTATTGATGTCGGGCAACAGCGGAAACGTTAACCACGGTGCTACTGTTATGCTGGGTGGTTTCGATGCCGGTGCATCGGGCGCGCATAAACACTGGTCGATAGGTACCAGCGGACAAAACAGCAGCTTCCTGGATATTGGTTTTAGCAGCGACCTTAACCCTCACGGTGGTATCCGCAATTATAGCGGCACTACGGTTTTAACCCTTACTAACGGTGGTTTAATGGGATTGGGAACTTTATCTCCATCTCAAAAGTTGGATGTAGCAGGCAACGTCACTGCTAACATATACTACGACCGTGATAACACAGCTTACTACGCAAACCCTAACGGCTACTCCAGTTTTAATCAGTTAAACGTTTCGCGCGATGGTGCAGGTGAGTGCTGTAGCGGTGGCAACTACACTTTATCAATAGCAGAAAGCACATCGGGCACAGGCAGGCTGGCTACCATTCAGTTCCATAATGGTGGAGCATCTGAAGGGTATCTGCGTTTGGCAAACTCGGGCGCTTATCGTAGGTTTCAATTGGGCGACTACCAGAGCCAGGGTATGGGTATAGAGTTGACCGGTAGGATTACTTTTGACGGCACAGGCCCTAATGGTTACCGTGTTGAAATACCAAACATTGGTAACGCTACAGGTAGATACCTGGGCAACGATTACTACCTGTATTCTTCTAACCGCTGGAAACAAGACATTAAAACAATAGAAAATCCTTTAGATAAAATACGTACCCTGCGCGGTGTTGAGTATAACCTTACCAAAGAACATGGCGGCACCCACGCCTCGGGCTTTATTGCTGAAGAACTGGGCAAATCGCTCCCTCACCTGGCCGATTATGAAGAGGATGGAGTATCCGTAAAAGCTGTATCTTATATGGGTGTAATACCTTATGTGGTGGAAGGAGTAAAAGCGCTTGACATGAACCAAAGCACACAAAGTGAAAAATTACTTGAGCTGCAAAAAAGGTTGGAGGAGCAAAATGCTTTAATTGAATTGATGAGGAAAGAATTGGAGGAGCTGAAAAAGAAATAATAAACCAACAGTTTACAAAATGGCACCGATGGTGCCATTTTGTATTTAAGGCCTCTTTTAGGCTTTTCAAAAAACAATTGACTCTATTGTTCTTAAAATAAAACTCCCAAAGCCATATTCCTATTTACTACACAATAGCTTGTATGTTATAACATACAAGCTATTGTTTTAATGTGTTGTCTTATAAAACATATCGCTAAAGATCAAATACATTTGCTTAAACGCTTGTCATTGACTTATAGCGCTTTATAAAAGCTACAAATAAAAAAACAAGTCTTTCTTGGTTATTTGGTACAATTAATGCTAATTTAGCTTTAACACATTAACTTTATTTTTTCACTCAAAACCTTATTGCAGATGAAAAAAACTTTACTCTCTTCTTCGGTCAACTTTCCATTAACTAAAGCACGACAGGTATTATTTTAGGCATAGAAGAGCTTTATATCTTCTGAAGAACTGAATCACATTTTATTGACTGTTACAGCCCGCCAAAAGCGGGACAGTAATTGTTTTGCCCGTACCTGAACTTTTCTCAACAAACCCTGAGCAATGGAAAAAAAGTACTCTCTTATTAGTTTACTGCGACTAATGACTTACCAAAAAAAATTACTCATAACACAATTATGTGCGTTTGCTATGTTTGCTTTTACAGCAGTTGGTCAAACCACTATTGGGGCCAGCCCATTCACGGTTAGTTCAAATGGTAC
>DATGXP010000435.1:0-1931 GCA_035298845.1 Chitinophagales bacterium | reverse complement strand
TGAGCTTTGGTACCAAAAGGCAGCAGAAGGGCAGCAAGTAAAAATGTGGCAAACAACTTCCTCATTGGGTATCTTTTAACTACAGACGAAAATAGAAGAATAACCTTTCACTAAAAACTAATTCAATTTCAGTTTCTTCTTCCAAACACTGGTGTAATATATGATTACAGGAAGGCCCACTGCGGTTGGCAGCAGCCAGACAATCCAGCCCGGCTTAACAAAATTTATGTTCACCACGACAAAGGCGGTTACAGTAGCTATGTAGCTCCCCATCATATTGCCAAGGTGTGCCAGCACCCTGCGGCGGTGCACTTCCTTTATCTTTTCTTCTCCCATCAGTTGCGGACGTATGGCATTAAAAAGCAGGTAAAGCAGTAAGGAGCCAAACGCTACCAACACTATTTGCCGGGTGTAGAGCATATATAAAGCGGTGCCTGATGATAATAACACCACCGCCCAATCGAACCACTTAAATTTTGCATCGCGGTTTTTAAGCGCCCGGTAGCCAAAGTAGTTAAGGTAAAAGCTGAACATAGCTATTGCCAGCAAAAAGCCATTACCCTTGGCAATAGCTATTACAAAGGCACTAAACGCCACCAGCAGCATACAGTAAAAAAACACAAGTCCGTTGCGCTTATGCACCTTACTGCCCTTGCCCGTAAGTATAGCTACCAGCCCGCTAAGCAATGCTGTGCCACCGGCGGCTATGTGGGCGTATAAAAATAGTTTCAGGGCCAAATCTCTCATGCCCTTGCAGCCCTCCAGGCGCTCAGGTTACGCTGCATCTGGCGTATGTGCACAGGCACATGCTCTTCGTATGTTCGTAGCCAATCCTCAAAGGTCATCACTCCGTTTTCACTGTGGTTGATAGTAGCGGTTTGCCAGGTGGTTTCATCTACGGTTTTAATAAGTTCGTAGCTTGCCTTGCGCAGCCATTTAAATAGTTCCAGCGCATCTTCTATACTTTGGTTGTGGTAGCCCAGGCTTTTTGCCCATAGGTTTTCATCATAACCGTATACGCCACTGCCCGGCTCAGCTATAAAACGGCGGCAGCGGATGTATGAGTTTGCTTCGCTATCTGCAATATGTACCAGCACTTCGTGTATACTCCATTTTTCCGGTGCCGGTTTCCACTGCCACATCTCCCGCGGAAACTCCTTCAGTTTATCTATCAGTAAATAATAGGCGTTGCCGTACGATTCTATCAGTGTGTTACGTTGGGTGGTGGTCATACTTTAAAAATACGAAACTGCCGTAAAACAAAACATCCGAAGTTGGAAAAACTTCGGATGTTGTATAATGCAGAGTAGTAATCTTTACGAATAAAGCACTGTCATCTCCAGCACCTTGCTTATCAGCGATTCAAACAGGATTTTGCCATCGGTGTTGCTTAGTGCTTTTTCCGATGCACGCTCAGGGTGTGGCATCATACCGAATACATTTTTACCGGCGTTGCATATACCGGCTATGTTATCTACTGAGCCATTAGGGTTAGCCTCATCGGTTATATCGCCGTTTTCGTCGCAATACTTAAACAGTATCTGGTCATTATCATAAAGTGATTTAAGCGTCTCTTTATCGCAGTGGTATCTTCCATCGCCATGGGCAATAGGAATTTTCAATGGCTCGGTAGCATCTACCTTACAGGTAAGCAGGGCCTTGGTTGTTTGGGTAGCCAGGTATACATTCTTGCACTCGTACTTCATACTCTCGTTACGCAACAGCGCGCCGGGCAGCAAGTGGCTTTCGCACAAAATCTGGAAACCATTGCACACACCTAACACCTTTCCGCCACCGTTGGCAAATTGTATCACCGATTCCATTACCGGCGAAAAACGGGCAATAGCACCGGTGCGCAGATAATCGCCATAGCTAAAACCGCCGGGCAGTATAATACAATCATCATTGGTAAAATCGCTCAGGTCGGTATC
>DATGXP010000434.1:0-6321 GCA_035298845.1 Chitinophagales bacterium | reverse complement strand
GTGGGCTCGCTAAACAAAATTAATAAGGCCTTTGCACAGCTGGAGCAGGAGTACGAGCGCGAACCCAGCCCCGATGAATTGGCCAGCATTCTTAATATCGAGATAGACGAGGTGCGCTCTACTATGGGCGTAGCCGGCCGCCATGTATCTATGGATGCTCCGTTTGTAAATGGCGAAGAAAACTCGCTGCTCGATGTGCTCGAAAACCACAACAGCGAACCTGCCGACAGAAAAGTAGGCTACAGCGACTCGCTAAGCTACGAGGTAGAGCGCTCGCTTTCCATTCTTTCGCACAAGCAGGCCGAGGTACTAAAACTGTATTTTGGCATTGGTATGGAAGAACCCGTAAGCCTGGAAGACATAGGTGCCAAGTACGACCTTACCCGCGAACGTGTCCGCCAGATTAAAGACAAAGCCCTCGACCGCCTTAAGCATGGCGATAAGTGCAAACTGCTGAGGAGCTACCTGGGATAGCATCCACATTTGTATTACTTAATAAATTGACGCTACACAGGCTGCACCGCAAGGTGTGGCCTGTGTAGGTTTATAGAAGACCCGTAAGTAGAAAATTCCTACTTTGGACCTAATAAATCACACTACTATGTCCAAACCCGAAATTACCACCGCCCTTACCGAAAAGTACTCCGCCTTTACTAATTACATCAACAGCATAAGCGCTACCGATTATATGTATAGCTATAACGGCAAATGGACCGCCGGGCAACAGCTAGAGCATATTGTAATTTGCGTAAAGCCCCTGGTGCAGGTATTTAGTATGGATAAAAACGCCATAGCCCAAACCTTTGGCACTACCAATAAAACAGGGCGCGATTATGAAACGCTGCTTAGCGAGTATCAAACCAAACTAACCGAGGGCGGCAAAGCACCCACTAAGTTTGTACCCGACACTATCACTACCATAGAGCAGCGGCCCGCACTTACCGAAACCCTGCCTAAGCTGATAAATAAGCTGAACGAAAAAATTGAAACGTTTAGCGAGCAGGAACTCGATACACTATGCATCCCTCACCCTTTGCTTGGTAGCATCAGCCTGCGCGAAATGCTCTACAATGCTATTTACCATGTGCAGCACCATCAAAATGCTGCGGTAGAAAATTTAAAGCACAACACGGCCACTGCTTAACCGGCATTTATTTTGCATAGTCATTAGTATGGCAGAAGAGCAGGATGAAAACGATTACAAGCAAAAAGGCACGCTGGATATCCGTGTGCCTTACCAACTCCGCTATTGGGCAGAGGAACTAAACGTATCGCGCGAAACCCTAAAACTGGCTTGGTATGAGGTTGGTCCCAACATCAGTAATATTAAGGCTTTCTTGAAAAAGAAGTAAAAATTCTAAACAGGGGGTTTACATAAATACGTACAAAGGGGGTTACATGGTTTTTTTACAAGTGCTTAATTATCAATGATTAACGCAGTGTAAGGAGTTTACATAAATCAAAAGAAAAGAGCTTTTTCGATGAGGTTTTCATAAGCAATATCAGCCCCAACTTTTGCAAATTCTTTACATATTCGCACCCTGAAAAAATAACTCACCAAAAATATTACCACCATGCCAGAAAGCTATGAGAAGGAATTAAAACAATGGGTAGATAATGAAAAAACCACGCTTGAGTTACAGCATGTAGCCAGCAAATTATTACTGGAGAAAGATGTAGAGTTGGTGCTTTTCCGCCGCAAATTTTTCGATAAAAAGCTAAGCGAAATCATTCACGACCACAATTACCTTTCTCAGTTTGCCGGTGTTACACTTTCTACCGACCTTTCTAAAAATCTGGCGCTGGCTATATCTAAGTTGGAGATAGCTCCCAGCAAAATTGACCTGGGCCGCCTATCAAATGAATACAACGCCGAAGGTAAAAACTACGGCAGTGTAGATGAGTTTGTAAAAGCTAAGCTGGCAGGTTTTGTAGGCACCAACAAAAAACTGGTACCACGCGATGTAGTATTGTATGGCTTTGGCCGTATAGGACGCCTTGCAGCCCGCATACTTATGGACCATGCCGGCAGTGGCCACCAACTGCGCCTTAAGGGCATAGTTACCCGCGAGCGCAGCACCGATGACCTGCCTAAGCGCGCTAGCCTGCTGCGCAAAGACTCTGTGCACGGCAAGTTTGGCGGGGTAGTAATACCGGATATGGAAAACGGGGCTATCAACATCAACGGCCATACGGTTAAAATGATTTCTGCCTCATCGCCTGCCGAAATAGATTACACAGCCTACGGTATAAATAATGCCCTGATTATAGATAACACCGGTGTGTGGAGAGATGAGAAAGGGTTGGGCGAACACCTGAAAGCCAAAGGCTCGGATATGGTAATACTTACCGCACCCGGCAAAGGCGATATACCAAACATTGTATATGGTGTAAACCACGAAGGCTACAATGCCTCTTCTTCTAAAATATTCTCGGCAGCCAGCTGTACTACCAATGCCATAGTTCCGGTTATTGATGTAATACAAAATTCATTGGGTATCGAGCAGGGCCACATAGAAACGGTACACGCTTATACCAACGACCAGAACCTGCTGGATAACTACCACAAAAAATCGCGCCGCGGCCGCGGTGCGCCATCTAACATGGTAATTACCGAAACCGGTGCCGGTAAAGCTGTTACCAAAATTTTCCCTGATATGAAGGGTAAGCTTACCTCTAACGCCGTGCGCGTACCGGTACCTAACGTATCATTGGCTATTCTTAGTCTTACAGTTAAACGCGAAACCTCGGTTGAAGAAGTGAACACCATTCTTCGCAACGCATCGCTATATGGCAAACTGGTTGAGCAGGTTGATTTCTCTATCTCTGACGAGATAGTATCAAGCGATGTAATTGGCAACAGCCACGCTTGCGAAATTGATAGTAAAGCCACTATCGTATCTGAAGATAAAAAGCGCGTAGTAGTTTATGCCTGGTATGATAATGAGTATGGCTACACAGCGCAGGTAGTCCGCCTGGCCAAGCACTTAGCCGATGTGAGAAGACTGGTTTACTTCTAAGCTGCATTAGAGCAAAAAATGCGCCGGTTCTCCGGCGCATTTTTTTTGCTCTAAAAATACTGTACTATGGTTTGAAAAATGCTTAAGAATTTTACAAATACGTGGTAATGCTCTTTAGCTTTCTTTCTCACATGGTTTACTCCCTACAATGCACTCTCCCTGTTTTGTATAGCAGCAAAATTATGCCAGCCATATATCTACAGTCATGCTGCTATGGATTGGAAAAATGCGAGGAAGGCTGATGTTTTCTACCAGGCTTTTCGCGTTTTAGGCAAGTCTTTATCTTTAATATTTTATCAACAATTAAAGATATACGATGCAGTCTATAGAAAATAGTCATTATACTAATAAAGGAGTTTTCGATAAGATCCTGTTGTAAGAAAAGTAGATAATACTAATGGCAAACCAACTGCCGGGGCCGTCTAAGACCCAAATTGCGCTTATATGAGGTAATATAAAGTACCTATAGCCTTGTACTATTTACGTGGAATGAAATGCCTGATAAACCGTTTAGTCACAGACCAGTGCCAGCTAAAATTTTTGGCACCGCCCGCAACTATAGCCTGTTTTAGATATTTTGCAAATGAATCGTATTCACGGTTTTCTAAATGGGCAAATGCCAGGCTAAGTGCGTGCGAAGAAACAATGTACCCAAATACCTCCTGGTATTCAGGTGCTATATAGGCCATTGCGTTTTCAACCATATACAGGCTATTAGCATATAGCTTTGCTTTGCGGGTGTGCATCACTCCACCTTCGTGTATCCTGTAGGCTCCTGTTACAGTATCTAAAAAAACGCCATACCCATTTCTTACCAGCATCAGGCAAATAACCCAGTCCTGCTTAATTACGTTTGAGAAAAAATCGGGCATAGTTTGTGGGAAACAGCTAACCCTAAAACAAAGCGTGAGTGTTGGAATAAAAGCCCCTTCCTCTACAAATTGTTTCATATTGATTTTTCCTCCGGGTACGTTCAATGGCTCAAATGGTAGAAACTCTCCTTTTTTCGCATTCAGCTTAACCACATTGGTGTAGCAAAAAGCTGCCTGCTTGTCCTTTTCAAGTACATCTACCTGCATTTGAAGTTTATGAGCATCAGTCCAGTAGTCATCACCATCCAATATTGCCACGTATTTTACACCGCTCTTGGTTACACGGTCCATTAGCGCAGCAACATTTTTAGAGGATCCTAAATTTTTTTCATTCGAAACGAAATCGATTTTCCCGGGGTACTTAGCTACTAATCTTTCGCAGATAGCTTTTGTATTGTCGGTTGATTTGTCTTCTGCTATAAATAACTTATAGGTAAAATCAGTTTGCTGCATCATCACGCTTTCAATAGCCTGCTCTATATAATTTTCATGGTTATAGCTCACCATGAAAATACCTACCAGCGGTGCTGTTGAATCATTATGTGTCATGTGTTACTTCAATTATTTATGGGGTGTAGCATCCATCTTATGCACAGGGTTGCCAATATAAACCCCTGCTTCGGTAATGTTTTTAACTACGATGCCCCCCATGCCTATAGTAACATCGTTGCATATATTAATACCCTGGCGTATAGCGGCGTTAGAACCTAAATAAACCCTATCGCCAAATTTGCAATTACCGCTAATGTTAGCACCGGGTGCTGTGGTAAAATAATCGCCTATAATACAATCATGCCCTATGGTAGTTAGTAAATTGATATGCGCATGTTTGCCAAGTTCTATGTTACATGTTAAAACGCAACCTGCAGTAACTATACTTCCTTCTCCTGTTTTTACCCATTCAGAAATTACCGCTGAAGGGTGAATCACCCTGCCGTATTTTGTTTCAGCAGGAAGCCTATCCACAATTGCTTTTCGCTGTATTGGGTCACCTACGCCTATCACTACTTCATACCCGGCGGTGGGGTCGAATTTTGAGAGGGGAACTACCTTTACCCCCATTACTTCAGCATCTGAATAATACTTATCGTCAATAATAAAAATAGCCTGGCTGGTATAGTCAAAACCTGCGCTTTTCGAAAAGTCAATAAAACATGTAAGTGTTTCACGGCCAAATCCACCGGTTCCAAAAATGCCAATACGGGTAGCCTCTTGCCTTGCCGAAACCATGCTGTAGTAAATTAGTTATTATAAATGTAATGCTTTGAGTTAAGATACAATACTTACCCGTTTACTTTCTTATGATCTGCTAAAAACTGCTCTAAACCTAAATCGGTTAGCGGGTGTTTGAACAATCCTAGTATAGAAGACAATGGGCAGGTAGCTATATCCGCACCGGCCTCGGCACACTTTACTATGTGCAGCGATGAGCGGATTGAAGCAGCAAGAATTTCTGTTTCGAAACCGTAGATGTTGTAGATGTGCGATATCTGCTCTATCAGTTGCACACCATCCCAGTTGCTATCATCAATGCGGCCTATAAATGGTGATACCATAGTAGCGCCAGCCTTGGCAGCCAGTATAGCCTGTGCTGCGCTGAACACAAGTGTGCAGTTGGTTTTAATGCCTTTATCGCTAAAATATTTGATTGCCTTTACCCCTTCTTTTATCATAGGCACTTTTACTACTATATTCGGATGTAGTTCGGCCAGCGCTTCACCTTCGCTTACCATTCCCTTAAAATCGGTAGAAATTACCTCGGCGCTAACGGGGCCACTTACCATTTCGCAAATGGTAACGTAGTGTTTAAGAATGTTGTTCTGCCCTTTAATGCCTTCTTTAGCCATTAAAGTAGGGTTGGTGGTTACACCATCCAGTATGCCAAGTGCTTCAGCTTCTTTAATATGTTCAAGATTGGCGGTATCAATAAAAAATTTCATGATTGAAAATTTATTTGGTTGAATGTAGAATTAAAATGCGAAGGTAAATATGAAACTGTTAAACCAATTGCGGGTAAGAGAAATAAACAGAATGTGGATGGTGTGAATGTGCCTGAAGGGCAAAAAAATAGGGCAAGTTACTCATATCGCACCGCTCAACCATCTACCTTTGCTGCATTTCTGCCCTGGAGGATTGAACAGGAGCTGGTCGTATGAGGCTCGCCCCGCCGCAAATGTAACAGAGTTATTGATTTTACAGAGAGCCGGTTAAAAAAAATGTGTTTGCGGTCATTACTTTTAGTCTTTATAGCCATGTTACCTATTTGTTACTACCTATTGACTATTCCCTGTTTTCTGATAGTTTCACGCCTCAAATTTGATGTATGGCAGCTAATACAAACTTAGAGTTTAATAAGAACGAAGATGCAATGAAACTGGTGCTTAGCGATCTGCGCCGTTTAAGCGACCAGATTAAACTGGGTGGTGGCA
>DATGXP010000433.1:0-2649 GCA_035298845.1 Chitinophagales bacterium | reverse complement strand
GGTGGTGCCGCGGCCATTGAAGGGGTCGTAGACCACATCCCCAGGTTGGGTAAAGCGCTCGATGAAAAAACGGGGCAGCTCGGGCTTGAAACATGCGCGGTACGATATCTCGTGTATGGCATTGGCCTGGCGCTTTTTGGCGGTCCAAAACTCATTGACAAACACGGGCACTTTGTGCCCGGCTATGAGTTGTGTGGTGCGCAGTGTTGGCACGCTTTTAGTATTAAAGCGAAAACCTTTCAGCAAGGTGTGTAATTGCTTTTTGCCTGTTACTGCTTTAGCTGCCATGGTGATGAACTATAATTTACTAACCTATTTAAAAACCTTCAAACCTCTCTGTTATTAACCGCGCTATGTACTATGAATTGCTTTATTACTTTTGCCGCTTCGTTAACTTTTTTACTCAATGGCGACAATAAACAATTTGGTTAAATTCGCGGCTAAATTTTTAAACATGGCAAAGCAAAAAGGGAAAGACACCAAGAAGGCGGCAAAGCCCGCAAAAACAAAAAGCAAACCGGTAGCAAAGAAGGCAGCCAAGCCTGCTAAGAAAGCTGCACCTACCCCTAAAAAGGCAGTGAAGCCGGTAGCCAAGAAAGCTAAACCAGTGGCGAAACCAGCAGCTAAAAAGGCCGTGAAGGCTGTAAAGGCAAAGCCGGTAGCCAAGAAAAAAGCAACGGCCAAGCCAGTAGCTAAAAAGGTAGCCCCTAAAGCCAAGCCAGTGGTTAAAAAAGCGGCCCCTGTAGCCAAGCCGGTAGTGAAGAAAGAAGCCCCTGTAGTGGTGGCTGCTGCCAAGCCGGTAAAACCAGTGAAGCCGAAAAAAGAAGAAGTGAAACGTATTTTTAAAGACGACGTAAAACCATTTGTAAAACAACTTTATAAACCGCAGGTAACGCCGGCGCCTGAACAAAAGCCAGCAAAACGAGCAACTATGAAAGAAGATCTTAATCTGCGCTACAGTGACAAAGAATTGAAAGAATTTAAAGACCTGATTGACGGTAAACTAGCATCGGCCCGCGAAGAACTTAAAAACCTGAAGGAGGCATTGGAAAACCATACCGACAGCCAGGCAGGCAACAAAGCCTGGAACATGGAAGAAGGTACCGATAGCTCGGAAATGGAATACCTGATGAACCAGATAAGCCGCCAGCACCAGTACATCCGCAACCTGGAGCTTGCCCTGGTACGTATAGAAAACAAAACGTATGGCATATGCCGTGTAACGGGTAAACTGATACCTAAAGAAAGATTACGTATAGTGCCTCATGCTACCCTAAGCCTGGAAGCCAAGAACAACCGTAAGGCCGATGACAGTAACCCGGATGCAGTAGTAACTGCCGCCCCGCCAACTGACTTTGCCGAAGGGTTTGAAGATTAATACCCTAAATCTCTGCCACACGGCGGAGACTTAAATACAAAATGCAAACAGCCCCGTAGAAATACGGGGCTGTTTTGTTTTAAGAGGCTATTTAAGCAGTAAGGCGGCTGTAAGTAGAAAAGAGAACCTCTAACGGTTACAAACCTTACAAGAGGCTACTATAAAATGAAAGAGTCCCGCGCATGGCACGGGACTCTTTCATTTTACACGGCTATAAGCGGTTTTAGAACTTAAGCTCGCAAACTATACCGTAGTGGTCGGAAAGAAAGCCCTTTCCTTTTTTCATTCTGAGTACGCTTACAAAACGTTTAGTGCTTTTCATTTTAGCGCCGTTGTTGCGCACTAATATATAATCGTAGTTTACTTTCTTTTTAACCCCAAATGCCTGCGCTAAAGGATTGTTCTCTCCATCGTAGCTGCATTTTTCGATACCGCTGATGTCGCCGTCTTCGGCATTGAGGCAATCGAGCATAGAGCAGTAGTGGGCTTTCATTTCAGATTCGGTATTCATATCGCCACATAGTATTTGTGGCACGCCGTCCTTCTTATGCTCTGCCAGCAACTCAAGGTAAATCTGGTCCATTTGCTTTTCGCGTATCTTATCAAAACCATCGGCCTGTAGGTGCGTGCCTAATATCTGGAAGGGTTTGCCATGCCATACACCCTCCAGCAACATTGCGCCTTTACGCGCAAAGCAATCGTTAAGCGCACAGTTTTTAAACTGAATAGTATTCAGCAGCTTAAGCTCTATTTTGCTTATAACCAACACTCCGCTACTCTCGCGGATGGTAAAACCACCGCTGTTGGCGGGGCCATAAGCATAGGGGTAAATATCTTTAAGTCCCTCGCTGATTACTTTGCGGGCATCTTTTAAAAATGCTTCCTGAAATACGATAACATCGAAACTGTCGTTTTTAAGTTCCTCAACAATAGCATGTGCACGTTCTATTTTATCGTTGCCGGGAACAATGGGAGGCAACATGTATATATTCCATGAAAGTACTTTGAGGTTTCTGGCCGTATCAATAGACTCTTCTTTCTCTTCGCCCGGTAGCAATGGGGCAGCTATGGCAGCACCCTGAAAAAATAATAGAAAGGCAAGCGGTAAGAGAAATGTGTTCTTTAGAATTTTCATAGTGTATTTTTGCCTGCCAAAATTGTACCACAAAGTTAACTTAAACGTTGCGCAATCATTAAATAAACGGCGATAATTATTTTTTATTTCGCAGCGAACATTACGCATGAATAAGCAAGCGCTTACTACATTAATT
>DATGXP010000432.1:0-7131 GCA_035298845.1 Chitinophagales bacterium | reverse complement strand
TTTGGTGCCGTTAAAAACGATACGGTGATTAACTTTGAGCGCGATTTTGCAAAATCGGAGAAACTGATAAAAGCAAGATTGAAAGCAAACATAGGCAGAAACCTTTTTGACACAGGAATGTTTTATCGTGTAATAAACGCCACTGTAAATAATGTGTTTGCCAAAGCTGTAGAGGTAATGACCAACAACAGCAAGTTTAATGTGCTGAAGCCTAAAGAAGAAAAAACAGGGCCAGACAAGGTAAAAACAGGGAAAGAGAAAGGAAAGAAGAAAATAAAAATAGTAACCAACGAAAAAACGAAGTAAGCAATGGCAAAGATTGGATTGTTTTATGGCACTGATACAGGAAATACTGAAAGATGCGCAAAGAGAATAAAGGAACTGGTAGAAGCTAAGATAGGTTCCGGTGAGGTAGATGTAAATGAAATTTACAAGAAGAAGAAAGACGATATGGCCAAATACGACTGGCTGATATTGGGCATGCCTACCTGGTACGATGGCGAACTACAGGGTGATTGGGAAGAGTATATATCGGAAATGACACAAATAGATTTTACCGGTAAAAAAGTAGCTTTCTTCGGGCTGGGCGACCAGTATGGCTATGCTTCATACTTCTGCGATGCGCTGGGTGTATTTGCCGAGATAGTGGAGAAAGGGAAAGGCCAGCTTATTGGTTTTACCAGTGCTGCCGGCTACGAGCACGATTTTAGCAAAGCACAACGCGGCGATGTATTTGTAGGCCTGTGCCTGGATGTAGATAACCAGGACGACCAAACAGAGCAGCGCATGGCTACCTGGGTAGACCAGATAGTACCAGAGTTTAACGGGGCTGTAAGCGGACAATAATTAACCGGGAAGAAAAATAAGAGAAGGTTTACTGTAACAAACGGTAAACCTTTTTTGTTTAACCAGACAACATACGTTGCTTTGTTTTATAAAAACAAATTTCACCTTTGTTGCTATTAAAATCCCCCCTATAGATTATGAGTAATTACAAATCGCTTGAAGAATTAGTGAATATAGATTCACCAACGGGTTATACCGATAAGGCTTGTAAATACATTGTAGACGAGCTTGCCCGCCTGGGCTATAAAGCTGAATACACCAACAAAGGAGCGGTGAAGTGCAGCCTGGGCGAAAACCCTACACTGGCCATAGCAGCGCATGTAGATACGCTGGGTGCTATAGTATCGGGTATTAAATCTAATGGCACACTTAACTTCAGCCCACTGGGTGGTTTATTGCTAACCAGTGCCGAGGGTGAGTATGTAAACATTATAACGCATAGCGGTAAAGTGTATACCGGTACTCTCCTATTTGATAATCCATCGGCACATGCTAACAAGAGCCGCGAAACCGAACACCGCACTACGTATAACATGCACATAAGACTGGATGAAGAAGTTTACAAAAAGGAAGATGTAACAGCACTGGGTATAGGTGTGGGCGATATTGTTGCCTTTGAGCCGCGCTACCGCGAATACGAAAACGGGTTTATCAAGTCCCGCTTTATGGATAACAAAGCCGGCTGCTTTGTGCTGTTTGAAATTGCCCGTATTTGCAAAGAGAAAAACCTGGCCCCACCGGTAGAACTATTCTTTAGCAACTACGAAGAAGTAGGCCATGGCGGCACGGTAGGCTACAGCGACACTATCCGCGACCTGCTGGTGATAGATATGGGCGTGCTGGGCGATGCCTGCGAGGGCAATGAAGTTAAGTGTTCTATCTGCGCCAAAGATTCTTCAGGCCCGTACGACTATGAGTTTAGAAGAAAACTGGTGCAGCTGGCAGAGTCGTTTAAAATACCATATGCAGTAGATGTATACCCTTACTATGGCAGCGATGGCAGCGCAGCCTTGCGAGCGGGTAAAGATTACAAGGTTGCCTTAATAGGCCCCGGCGTAGCAGCCTCGCATGGTGTAGAGCGCACCCATAAGAAAGGTATTAAAGCTACCGTTGACCTGTGCATGAAATATATCGAGAGCAGGCAGTAGATGCGCCTACAGGCAGGAAATAAAAAAGGGTTTCAAAACATGTGTTTGAAACCCTTTTATTTTGTGAGGTCGAGAGCGGATTTGAACCGCTGTACGAGCTTTTGCAGAGCTCTGCCTAACCCCTCGGCCACCCGACCATTTCAATTCACTTACCGTAGCAAGGGGACGCAAATTTATTTAAGTTTTTAAATTATCAAAGCAGGAACCGGTAAATAGTGTAAAGTATTAAGAAAGAATATATAGCGCTAGTTCTCTAATTCTACATATACACGCTCTACACTGCCCTTTAGTGGCGGGTTATGTTTACTCACGCGCACCCGTATATGGTCCAGGTTGGGGTAGCGCGATTTTATCTTATCTAAAATACGCTTACACACATGCTCTATCAACCGGGCATGCACTTCCATCTCGGTTTTGGTAAGTTGGTAAATCTCCTCGTAGTTAATGGTTTTCTTCAGGTCGTCGGTGGCGGCGGCCTCGTCAATGTCCAGTTTCATGTATATATCTACCATATACTTCCCCCCCAGCACCTGTTCCTCTTTATAATATCCGTGGTGCGAGTAAAACTGCAGCCCTTCTACGGCAATTAATCCCATATAGTTAAAATTTTAAGGTCAAATTTCAAAACTCAAGTTTATAGTTTTATTGATAATAGCACGACATTCAATTGTTTTTATTTTCGCAGAAGCCGAATAAAGAAGAATGGCTTTGTCTAATTACTAATTACTAACTACTCAATACTTTTTATGCGCAGCGATTTATACAACGGACACGACTACTACAATATCGACGACCTTTTAACACCCGAGCATAAACTCATCCGCGAAACCGTGCGGAACTATGTAAAGAAAAGCCTGAGCCCTATTATAGAGGATTACGCACAGCGTGCGGAGTTTCCTAAGCACATTGTAAAGGAACTGGGCGAGATAGGCGCTTTTGGCCCAAGCCTGCCTGCCGAGTACGGTGGCGGCGGACTGGATGAAATATCCTACGGTATTATTATGCAGGAGTTAGAACGTTGCGATTCGGGCATCCGCTCTACAGCTTCGGTACAAGGCTCGCTGGTTATGTATCCTATTTATAAATACGGCAGCGAGGAGCAACGAAAAAAATACTTACCTAAGCTGGGTAAGGGTGAACTGTTTGGCTGTTTCGGTCTAACCGAGCCTGACCATGGCAGTAACCCTGCCGGTATGGTTACCAATTTTAAAGATATGGGCGACCACTATCTTTTGAATGGTGCTAAAATGTGGATCAGTAACTCGCCGCTGGCAGATTTGGCGGTGGTATGGGCCAAGAACGAAGCCGGCAAAATTCACGGGTTGATAGTAGAGCGCGGTATGGAAGGTTTCACTACCCCTACTACGCATGGTAAATGGAGCCTGCGTGCATCGTGCACCGGAGAGTTGGTATTTAACGATGTAAAAGTGCCTAAAGAAAACCTGTTGCCTAACGTATCGGGTATTAAGGGGCCGCTGGGCTGCCTATCTACCGCCCGCTATGGTATAGCCTGGGGCGCCATTGGTGCCGCGCTCGATTGCTACGATGTGGCACTGCGCTACTCTAAAGAAAGAATACAGTTTGGAAAGCCTATAGGTCAGTTTCAGTTACAGCAGAAAAAGCTGGCCGAAATGATTACCGAGATAACCAAAGCACAACTATTGGTATGGCGCTTAGGTATGCTTAAAAACGAAGGCAAGGCTACCCCTGCACAAATTAGTATGGCCAAGCGCAATAGCTGCGATATGGCGTTGGAAGTAGCCCGCAACGCCCGCCAAATGCTGGGTGGTATGGGTATTACCGGCGAGTTCCCTGTCATGCGCCACCTGATGAACCTGGAAACCGTAGTAACTTACGAAGGCACCCACGATATTCACCTGCTTATAACAGGTATGGATGTTACCGGGCTTGATGCGTTTAAATAAATACCCCTAAATCTCCCGAGGCAAGCTCGGGACTTTCAGCCTAAAGGGACTTAATGGCCTTAAGGATTGCCCTCAACTATAGAAGTTCCACTTTTTGATAAAAGTGGAACTTTTTGTTTTTACAGAACGGGTGTTAAACCTTGCTATGCGCAGATAGGTTGCGCACTTTCGGAGTATCTTTATAGGCAATCAATCAAGTGTTCAGATTTGTGGATAAGTGGCTGCGGAACGTGTGTGGAACGTTTGCAAGTCGCATAAAAAAAGAGTGCATAAGATTGTGATATGAGTTTTCAAAAATGAATTTTTGCAACCCTCAAAAAAACAAAGCGAATAGGTAATTCGTTCAACATATAGAAGGAGAGTAAGACAATGGCAGACCCAATAGAAATAGCGAAAAAGACTTTTACCCGAAGAAGCAATCAGGATGCTAACGTAGTGGATTATGGTAAGCTACCCCCGCAGGTAAAAGAGCTGGAAGAGGCTGTGCTGGGCGCGGTAATGATTGAGACCAATGCCATTAATGATATCAGCGATATTCTGAAGGATGAGTCATTTTATGTAGATGCGCACCAGCGTATCTGGAGGGCTATCCGCCTGCTTTATCAAAACCAGGCACCTATCGACCTGCTTACGGTTACCGAGCAACTGAAGAAAAACGGCGACCTGGAATCTGCCGGCGGGCCTTTTTACATAGCACAGTTAACCAACAAAATAGGCTCGGCCGCTAACGTAGAGTATCACGCCCGCCTTATTGCCGAAAAGTATATCCAGCGTCAGCTTATATCGGCTTCTACCGAAATTATAACCCACGCCTACGAAGACAGCACCGATGTATTTGAACTATTGGATAAGGCCGAAAAAAGCCTTTTTGCGATAGCCGAAAACAGCTTGAAACGTAACTCAGAAGATATTGCCTCTATCATCATGGGCGAGTTGAAAGAGTTGGAGGTGCGTATGAACAATGCCGAAGAAGACCACCTGAACGGTGTTCCATCGGGTTTCTTCGACCTGGATAAAATGACAGGCGGCTGGCAGAAATCGGATTTGATAATATTAGCTGCCCGTCCTGCCATGGGTAAAACAGCCTTTACGCTGGCACTGGCGCGTAATGCTGCTGTGGATCATAAAAAGCCGGTGGCTATCTTCTCGTTGGAAATGTCGAACGTGCAGCTGGTACAGCGTTTAATATCGATGGAAACACAGATTGCCTCGGAGAAAATACGCCGCGGCAGCCTGGAGGAGTACGAATACCGCATACTTACCAGCAAGATAGACAACCTGAAGAATGCACAGATTTTTATTGACGATACGCCCGCTATCAACGTATTTGAGCTACGCAGCAAATGCCGCCGCTTAAAACAGCAGCACGATATACAGATGATAGTGATAGACTACCTGCAGCTGATGAGCGGCACGGTAGAGGGTAAAGGCGGCGGTAACCGCGAGCAGGAAATCAGCCAGATATCGCGCTCGCTAAAGGGCCTTGCCAAAGAGTTGATGATACCTGTAATTGCGCTTTCGCAGCTAAGCCGTGCGGTAGAAACACGGGGTGGCGATAAAAAACCTATCCTTTCGGATTTACGTGAGTCGGGCGCCATTGAGCAGGATGCCGATATGGTATTGTTCCTTTACCGGGGCGAATACTACGGCCTGGAGCAGGATAGCGAGGGCAACCCAACCAAAGACATAGCCGAGGTAATTATAGCCAAGCACCGTAACGGACCAGTTGGCAGTGTGCGAACCCGCTTTATTAATAAGCTTGCCAAATTTGAAAACCTGGATGAGTTGGGCGTGAGCGACCAGTACGCCACTATGGGCGATGGCGGCAACAAGACTGTTTACAAAAAGCTTCCATCAAAGATGAATGATGAACCGGATGACAGCAACTCGTTTGAGAAAAAGCACCGGCCGGAAGATTTTGATGATGCACCACCGTTTTAAGCAATTGTTAAAGGTTATTATTATAACTAATCCTTTTGCGATGTTTGCTTACCACTTTTAGCCATTAACTATTAAGTTTTTATACTTTCGTGCTAAACAGATTTAATTGAGTTTGCGCGGCAATTATTATTTATTCCTTCTTATCGTTTTTGTAGCATCCTGCAAATCAGTTCCTTTTCAGGTAAAGGATGCAAAAACCGCCCGTGAGCTATTCCGCTACAACCAAAGCATTGAGTTTTTGCTGAAAGACTTTAACGCCGAGCGCGACCCGCTTAAGCAAAAGAATATAGCTATTGAACTGGGCGATTCGTACCGTAAGTTTAACGACTATGCCAATGCCGAAAAGTGGTTTAAAAAAGCCATTGACCTAAACGCCGGAGAGGCAACACTTTTTCAGCTGGGGTTAATGCAAAAGCAGCAGGAAAAATATGATGAGGCTTACCGCACCTTCGACCAATACCAGCGTATAGCCGGTGGAGGGTTTGAAGGCCGTAAACAAATGACCCAAAGCCGTAACGCTGCTGAATGGAAAAAGGCTTTTACCCGTTTTCAGGCGCGCAACATAGATGCGCTGAATACGCCGGCCATGGATTATACATTGGTGCCATTTAAGCAGCAATATATACTTACCTCCTCTCGCGGAGAAGCTTTGGGCGATGGTAAAGATGAATGGACCGGCGATAAATTTACCGACCTGTTTATAACCGATAAGAATGGAGAAAAATTCTCAGCGCCTGTAAATTTCGGTGCCCCAATCAATACCGCCTACCACGAAAGCTCGGTTACATTCAGCACCGATTTTAAGGAAATGTATTTTGTACGCTGCGTGGCAGATGAACAAAAGAGCAACCAGTACTGCCACGTTTATTATAGTGCGTTTAACAACGACCATTGGACCGAACCATTGAAAGTAGACCCGTTTGTAGATTCGGTTAACGTGTACGACCCTGTACTTTCCAAAGACGGCAAATACCTGTTTGTAGCATCTGATGCTCCGGGTGGCTTTGGCGAAACAGATATTTACATTATAGCCAAAAACGATACAGCCTGGGGCAATCCTCAAAATCTGGGTGGCAGCATTAATACACCTGGCAGCGAGCGCTTTCCATGGCTGGATGAGAAAGGGGTGCTTTATCTTTCATCTAACGGACTACCTGGTATGGGTGGTTTAGATGTGTTTAAAACCACCCGCACCAAAAATGGCTACAAAGACCCTGTTAACTTAAAATGGCCCACCAATAGCGGTGCCGATGATTATGCTTACCGCATAG
>DATGXP010000431.1:0-2785 GCA_035298845.1 Chitinophagales bacterium | reverse complement strand
TATCATCGGCTAGCGCTAAGCAAAATTGCCAAAGGAACAAAACCACTAATAGCTTTTAGCAGTATGCTGGATGGCCTGGCCCTATTACGCAGGCTTATCGATGATTTTGAATTATGCGCCCGCTTAACAGGCCTGGCAACCGACACAGCAGCATGCGAAACAAAAAAATGTGTCTGTACCAAACGTAATGCGAAAAGTATTATAGCTTACAACAGTAAAGTGCACGCTGCTATAGAGGCACTTTCCCGCACCGAATCTTTTATTATAACTCAACAAGGCCGCACTAAAGATGAAGCAGGTGTGGTAGTTGTTGAGCGTGGTTCATTTACACGTATGGGCTACCTACCACTCGGCGGCTTAACCAATGGCATTAAATCAAAAGAAGTATTGGAATCTATACCTCTTTATCGCGAGAATTTTAACATCAGAAATATAATATCCGGTTACAAGAGGGACTTCCCACACACGGTAATCCAGCTATAATTTTGTTGATAACTTTAGCAGCTATCCCCGTGGCCAGTCACCCTCATGGGTAGGGCACATCCAGCCATTCGCCAGGCAGGGCGAGCAATTTTCGCCACGGTATTTACCTGTGCCTTTGCACATTCCACATTCGCGCAATTGCTGTCCGCACCAGTAGCACCGCTCTTTAGTTGTTCTAACTATTAAAGCAAACTGAAGATTTGCAGGTAGCTTCTTTTTCATAGACGTTATTTTTACTTATCGTATACGTGCTATTTCTGTTCCAAATATTTTTGCTGCTCACGTTATCCACATCCCGTGGAACAAAAATCTGACTACTCAACCTCAAATTAAGGTGGCACAAATGTTGAACTCTATTTAAGTAACCAAACCAACAATTATGAAATCCAAAGTGCACTACAATACCGTATCTGAAGCCTTAGATAGACTACGTTTAAAGGGATATACTATTGATTTTAATTTGCCCGACAACCTTCAGGCATTTAAAAACGGCAAATATAACCCCGGTGATTTTCAGATTAAAGATGTATACCGATATGAAGGCAACACTGACCCGGGTGACGAAGCAACGGTATATGCTATCGAATCCACCGATGGAGTAAAAGGGGTATTGCTGTCGGGTTACGGTTCCTCGGCCGATGTAGAAACCACTGAGCTTTTAAAAAAAATAAAGCCCCAAGATAAAGAGCAATTATAGAATAGAAAAGATGTCAGCCAGGTTAAAACACAGATGCCCCCGCTAAATGCAAATCACTTCAAACTGACTATGTTAAGTATTTATTCTAAAAAAACTGTCTGGCTATTTAGTGCGCTGAACATTAAAAACAAAATGTTAATTTTAGTAGCTTAATTAGCCGTATATTGTTTTTTTAGCGCAAGCACTAAACCACTAAGTATTGAATAATACAGCACCCGATTTTTCACCTGGCTATTCTCCGGCCGAACGTGCGCGGGTATCGGTATTAAGGGTATTGCTGTACTTTGATGTGTTTAGTTATGCACTTACCTTAGACGAGATATTTAACTACACAAACCATGCACTGCTAAGCGAAACTGCACAGGCCCTTGAAGTACTTATAGAGCAGAGAATGATATCGGAAAGCGAAGGCAAGTATAGCCTGGCAAACCGGGTGGGCTATAACAAGCACCGGGCAGAATTAAACCAGCGGGCCACAGAATTTTATGGCAAAGCCAACCGGTATTCAAAGCTGATATCGCAATTCCCATTTGTGCGCGGGGTTTTAATTACAGGCTCTCTATCGAAGGGTTGTATGGAAAAAAACGGGGACATAGATTACCTGGTAATTACCCAACCCGGCCGGCTATGGATTTGCAGGAGTTTGCTCACTTTTTTTAAAAAAACTGTACTGTTTAACTCGCGCAAATACTTTTGCGTAAACTATTATCTGGATGAAGATTCGCTACAGGTGCCGGATAAAAACATTTTTACGGCCACCGAAGTTACATCTGCCAAACCAGCGTATAATAGCCAAACGTGCGAACGGTTTTTTAAAGAAAACAACTGGACAACCGAATTTTACCCCAACTATAAACAGCATAACCCACTTACGGTGCACAATAGTAATAACGGCGCTGTGAAAAGAACCATGGAGAAATTATTGGGTGGCAAAATGGGTGATGCTATAGATGAAAGGCTGATGCGTTTGTTTTTATGGCATTGGAAAAGAAAGTTTAAAGGGCAGGATAATGTACGCTTTGAAGTAAACTTCCGCTCGCGCAAAAATGTATCTAAACATCATCCGCAGGGCTTTCAGTTTAAAGTGCTGAATGCCTATAACCAGAACCTGAAAAATTTTGAAGAGCAATACAATATCAGGCTGGCATGAGTAAGCGGGTTCTATTTACGCATTCGTATTTTATGCGTTTCGACCCAAAGCAATGGGCACAGAAACAACCATACCCACCGCTGGCAACCATATTAGCCGCGGCCGTATTGCGCGAAAAGGGACACACTGTAAGCTTATTCGACACCATGTTTGCGCAGTCGCCCGATGAATTGTTGCCGCATTTGCAGGCTTTTAAGCCCGACTACCTGGTGATATACGATGATGGGTTTAACTACCTAACCAAAATGTGCCTTACCAACATGCGCGAAGCAGCATGGAAGATGAGCGAATATGCACATGCTGCGGGCTGCAAAGTGATAGTAAGCAGCAGCGATAGCACCGACCACTATGATAAATACCTGCAACACAACGCCGATGTAATAATACTGGGCGAAGCAGAGCAAACGCTTAGCGAGCTGGTAGAGAATTTTGTAGTGAATGAAGATGTAAAGGGC
>DATGXP010000430.1:0-3097 GCA_035298845.1 Chitinophagales bacterium | reverse complement strand
CTAACTTATTCCGGAACGGACATAGCCCTACCTTCATCCGAATTCAGTTTTTATCTTGAACCTTACATGCTTTACGCTCAAAACCTGAGCGCGGCAGCAGAAGTTAATCACAAACCAGAGTATGCGGATAGTTTGCTGAGTCACGCTTGTAGTTTTATAAATAGTAAGGCGGGCATCGATCCTGACTCTTTAATGGCTCTAACGGCCTATGGAATAAGCAATAACAGGTACGATGATTTAAAAAATAAATACCAGATATGGTTAGCTGACAGTAATTATCATTTAACATGGCGCACGTTGTGCGATAGCTTGGCTACGGATATAGTGACCATGCTTAAGCAAAGTGGCATTAGCGAGAGCAGCTTCAGGAATTATGCATGCAAAACAGATAGCATAAACCGTGAGCAAGCAGGTGATTTTTATTCCGGAGAAGAAATATTTGACAGCATTGCCGATGAAGACTACCTGTATTTAATGCTCCGTGCTGAAGCGCATACTTTTACAGATAGTTACGATACTGCATGTATAAATAACAGCCCGCTAGGTCTTTATCGCGCTGCGATGGTATTGGATACTACATGGTTAGGCGGATTAACAGGTACCGTAGAAAGCTATGATAGTTTGCAAGCTGCTATTTATGACAGTATAGATGCCGCTCAAGGGGCTGTGCGCAAAACTTACTATTATCAGCGAAGTCTGCCGTCCGGGTTGAAGCAATTGGTTAAAGAGCAATACGCATCCCAGATAAAAGCAACCTTAAATCGCCAGAACGTGAATCAACGCAAGGCACGGTTACAAAAACTTATTGAGCAATACGATACCACCTTCTATAATGGTATACTGGCTAATAACACCAACCCCTATCGCAAGCAATTTAACCAGGATGTGATAAATTATCTGTCACCACTGCTTAAAGCAGCACATGGCGCGCAAGAACGTAAGGCTATTATACTTGAAAAAATGAGCGCCTACATTACAATCCTTGGCGAAGCAGCGTGTAACGCTATACAGGGCACGGAAGATAACGCCGATTTGTTTGCCATGGAGCTTAAATACGATCAGGCTAACGCGCTCTTGAATGCACCAGCCCAGTATAATGGCAACATTAGCCAGGCAAAATGGATTGTGAGCGGCACAGATCATACCGACGCATATGGCTATGCTTATGATCCGCTCAGCCGGCTTCGCAGGGCACATTACGGGCAGGGGCAATGTAAGTTGGATATGGCCCGCAATACCAGGTTTGATAATCCTTTGCTGGACTACGACGATAACGGTAATATAACCCGCATGAAGCAGAATGGTGTAACTGGTTTAAGTGGAAGCACTTATAGCTATGGCACCATGGATGATCTTACCTATTATAATTTCGGTAACCAGCTAATAGGGGTAAACGATGCTGCCGGCACCGCAGGTAATGCTTACGATTTTAAAGATAACGGACACACAGGCATACCAAATCCAACCAATACCACAGGCTGGGAATATCTTAATGATTTTAACGGCAACATGATCAGGGACAATAATAAAGGCATGAGCATTAGCTATAATTTGCTCGACCTGCCTGCTAAAATTGAATTTGACAACGGCAATGAGATTCAATACCAATATGATGCTGCTGGTACGCTGGTAAAGCAAACGAGTATTCCTGCAACAGGCACCACTGAAATCAAAGACTATATCCTGAACTGTGTTTTTAATGGTGCTGGACTTAGTTATTTTACAACGGAGGAAGGTAGAGTTGTACTGAGCGGCGGCAGTTTGAAATATGAGTATAGTATCAAAGATCACTTGAGAAATACACGGGCATGCTTTGCCGATAATAACAGCGATTGGCATCCTGAATTACTCCAAAGAGAAGACTATTATCCCTTTGGCTTACAGTGGGCCGGCCCTCAGCATACTATTACAGGTCCACAAAATAAGTATCTTTATAATGGCAAAGAGTTGCACGACCAATTTGGGTTAATGTGGGAATTGTATGGTGCACGGTTTTATGACCCCCAAATAGCGCGCTGGCATAGCGTTGATCCATTGGCTGAAGATTATGATGAATGGAGTCCCTATAGTTATACTGTAAATAACCCGGTATTTTATATTGACATAAATGGGGAAGGCCTTGGGTCTACTTTAGAGATAAACCGATTAAATGGCACAACCGCCGAGATTATGATTTACAATCAAATGGTGGCTTCGGGTGAATTTAAATCCGTAACAATTCAAGCAGGTCTTAAATCTTCAATCAGTAGCCAATGGTCTATAACTGACGTAATTGGTATAAGATGGAACGAAACTTTGGTTGCGGTTGAAGTTAAATCAGGAAATGCACAAATGCGTGGAGGACAACCCGGATTACAAAATTCGGTATACCAGACGGGTGAATTAACTTTAAAAACTACCAAACTTCAGCCCGAGTTTCGAAACCAGACGCAAATGAAGGCAGAACATAAATTAGTACGGGTCGACAAGGAAACTGGACAAGTAACGACAACAACAACAACCCAAGGATCAACAACCACAACTACTACAAGTCCGCCTACAGCAAATAAAGAGGGTTCAAAAGTGGAGGATAGTAAAGCACAACCCACATCAAAGGGAGCAAGAACCAGTAGCCGTGCTGAAAACCCCGAGAATGAAACGAAAGTGCCGGGATGGAATTTGGGATCGGCCGGTGGAGGAGGATGTAAAGTCTGTGAGATGAGTGATGGTAAGCAATAATTTTTTAACCTTGATAATGCTTCTTATTAGTTAGTAGTAAATAATTTATAATATGTTTGAAAATGAAATGCCCCCAGAATTTATGAAAAGTAACGAAGTGCTGGATATTCTTGTTGGAACTTTAAATCCTATCCTTATTGACTCAGGATATAAGTACATTAAACCCAGACGGGCATTTGAAAAAAAGCATAGTCTAGGGAAATTTGAAGTCTTTTTGAGTGTAGGTAAGATAGGCTATGACTGGATTATTGAATGCATAATTGGAGTTAGGATTAGCAATGTAGAGAAAATAATAGGTTTATTCGGAAGTGGAACGCCTTACAAACATTCAAATACACATGCCGAGAGGGTTTATTTTCTTATGAATGGCAAATGGGGG
>DATGXP010000429.1:0-3700 GCA_035298845.1 Chitinophagales bacterium | reverse complement strand
GGTTTTGGGTTCCTCTTGTTTTCCTCTATTTGCTTACGAAGTTTTTCGTCGTTAATAAAGAATTTTTGAATAATCCATTGATGGGCCATACCAAGCAGGTTCTGCAACAGGTAGTAGTAGGTTAAGGCCGCAGGGAAACTGTTAAACATAAACATGAGCAATACCGGCATAAAGTATGGCATATATTTCATACCTGGCTGTTGGTTTGTCATGGCGTTCATTTGATTGTTCATCACCGCCTGGCCTATCGATGTTATCGTCATTAATATAGTAAACAAGCTAATGTGGTTGCCAATAAGCGGCAGCGCAGTAGCAAAAGTCACTATGGAGTCGTAGCTCGATAAGTCGCTGGCCCAGAGGAAAGCTTCCTGTCTTAACTCGATAGATGCCGGGAAGAAATAATACATCGCCATCAGTATCGGCATTTGCAATAGGAGGGGAAGGCAACCGCCAAACGGGCTTACACCGGCGCGCTGGTATATCTTCATTTGCTCCGAACCTATCTTAGCCTGGTCGTCGCCATATTTTTCTTTTAAGGCGGCTAACTCCGGCGCCAGTATTTTCATTTTGGCAGCACTCTCTATCGATTTTGCTGTAAGCGGGTGCAGGGCAATTTTCAATATAAGGGTCATCAGTAAAATGATGATACCGTAGTTTAAATGCACGCTATCGAACCAGCTGAATACCCATATAATAAAGCGGGTGATATAGCTTATCCAGCTAAACATCCAGAAATCGGGCCCCAGCTTTATAATGTTTTCAGTTTCCTTATCAAGACTGGCCAGCGTGTTAAAGTGGTTAGGCCCTATGTAAAACTGAAAACCGTAGCTCGATTTTTCGCCGTTGGTGTACGGTAAGGTAAAGTTGGCATCGTATTTTTTTACGTAGCTCACATTATCTTTGGTATAGTGGGTTTTTATTTTGCCGCCTTTCTGTATCTCCTGCTTGCTGAATAAAGTAATGTTGAAAAACTGCTGTTTAAAAGATATCCATTCTACGGGTGCATCAAACTCAGCCTGGTCTTCTTCTTTATCTTCGTTCAGGTGCTCTACATCGCTTTTGCTGTAGCGATAATAAGGGGCGCTGTAGCGCCTTTCCAGTTCAATATTATGTTCTACACTTTCAAGCGTATTGCTCCATACAGCATTTATGTATGTATTGTTGGCCGCTACCGCTGTGTTAAGCCCCACCATATTAATGTTGTAATCCAACAGGTAACTGTTGCCCTTAAGTACATATTGCTGCTCTATATATTTACCGGGTGCAAGGGTGGCTCGTAGTGTAAACGATTTGGATGAATCTCCCTTTACAGTAAAAGTTTCTCCTACCGGTTCAAAATACAGGTTTTTGGTATCTACATCGCGGTTGCCATCTATAAAAAACTGGTAGCTAAGTGTGTTGGCTTTGTTTCCAAATAGTATAAGTGGTTTTTTGTCCCAGGTTTTATAATTCTTAAGCTCTACACTTTTTATTTGCCCGCCCTTGTTGGCCAGTGTAATTTTCTGAACCTCGTTTTCTATTACAAACGTTTTTTCTTCCCCGGTAGCAGCCGCTGCAAAAGCACCGTATTGTTGCGCCAGTACATTGCTATCGGTACTTGCCAAAGCCGCTGTGGCAGGTGTGCTATCGGCAGGCGTAGCCCCTGTACTATCGGTGGTAGCTATTGGCTGCACTGGCTTCATTTGCCTGGCCAGTTTAATCGAATCTTGTCGGGCTGCGGTGGCTATTTCTTCCTTCTGCTTTTGCTCTTTGGCAAATTTTTGATTTTGATAATAGGTAAACCCAATCATCAATGCGGCTATTAATATCCAGCCAATAATCGTCTCTTTGTTCTTCATGTTAAATTTCACTGCCGGTGCCGGCCGTATTTTAGGTCTGCTTCAGGCGTTTTAAAAAGGCGCGCAAACCAAGCCAAAGTTTTCCATTTCCCAAAACATTCTAAAGTTTAATAAAAACTTTACTTTAGGTTAATTATATTCGTTACAAATAATCCGGGGCGCATTTATCCCCCAACCCCGGGATAGGACGAAAACGGACGAAAGATATTGTTAATGGGCATTAATTGTAGCGTGCAAACGCGGCTTTGTTTTTATATAAAAACAAGGTATGTTTTGTGCGCGCATGTTGTTGATAATCAATCTGTAAGAAATATTTTTAACTTTTATAAAAATATGCTTGACAGAACTTTGTTTTGGCTTTAAATTGAAGGTATAAACGCGGCAATTTTATGAATAAGCTATTTACCACATTCCTCCTTACTTTGTTGCTATCTCAGGCAGCAATTGCACAAATTTCAGCTACTACTAATAATAATGGCAGTCAGCTGTCGCAAATATTAGCTGGTAATGGCGTTACTATCAGCAATGTAACCATGAATTGCCCTAACGGTGCTGCAGGAACTTTTACCTGCAACAACTGTAACCTGGGTATGACAGAAGGTATAGTGCTTACTACCGGATCGGATACTATGATTACCGGTCCTAACAATTCTGGTTCAGAAGGTTGGGATAACTTAGCCAGCGGCGATCCATCGCTTAACACTTTGGCTGGCGCTACTACCAAAGATGCCTGCGCACTTGAGTTTGACATGAAGGTACTTAGCGATAGCGTTGAGTTCCGTTATGTGTTTGGCTCAGAGGAATATACTGAATGGGTTAACAGCGGATACAATGATGCATTCGCTTTCTTTATTAGCGGCCCCGGTATTACCGGCCAGCAAAACATAGCTTTAATACCTGGTACAACTACACCTGTAACTATTGATAATGTAAATGATAACAGCTACTCTCAGTATTATGTAGATAATGGCGATGGGTATACCGCCCCATACAACAATAACAACACTTACATTCAGTACGACGGCTTTACAAAAGTACTTACTGCAAAAAGAAAGGGCCTTCAACCATGCCAGACATACCACCTTAAGCTGGTAATTGCGGATGCAGGCGATGGCATTTACGATTCAGGCGTTTTTTTAGAGGCCAACAGCTTAACTTCTAACTATGTGAGCATCGATTCTGCCGAAACAGATGAGCCTAATACTACCAATGCAATGGAAGGTTGCGTTCGCGGTAAGGTTAACTTCCGCTTGCAAAAGCCTATCAACCAGGCCTCTGTGGTTCATTTTGGTATTGGTGGTAGCGCCATCAACGGCGTTGACTACACAGCCATTGCCGATAGCATTATTATACCTGCAGGCGACACTATTGTATCCCTTTTTATCAATCCAATATCTGACGGTATAGTAGAAGGCACGGAGCGTATTGTTATCAGCCTTTTTACTGCCTGCGATGCATTGCCTTACGATAGCGCTGTGTTATTGCTAATCGATTCTTTTGGGGTAGATGCCGGCCTTGGTATGACAATTTGTGCCGGCGACCAGGCTCAGTTAAATGCGCTTGGCCTTGGCCTTGTAAACTGGAATAACGCTTCAAGCTTATCAAGCGCTTCTATCTTGAATCCTATTGCTACACCAACCGCTACTACTACATATACAGTAACTGCCGATTTAGGTGTTTGTCAATCTTCAGATACTGTAACAATTACGGTAATCTCGGCTCCATTTAGTGTTAGCGCCGGCCCCGATGTGGCAAGTTGCTCTTCTACCAGCATGCAGCTAAATGCTGTAGTAACCGGTAGCACTGTTAATGGCAACCCATTTACATACAACTGGACACCGGCCAACACATTGAGCGCAGCC
>DATGXP010000428.1:0-3028 GCA_035298845.1 Chitinophagales bacterium | reverse complement strand
TCTATCGACTCGAACCACTCCTGCTGCATTTGCGGGGTTATGTCGCCTTTGTAAAACATAAAGCGCGAAATCTTCTGGTCGTTGCGCCACTGGCGCACCAGCTCTGTTTGCTCTTTTTGCAGGCGTTCGAGCGTAACCCCGTAACGTGTTATTTTCATTTCAGAATTTCCTGAATTAAGTAAGGTGGTTTTTTATGCTGCAAAGCAAATAGCCGGTTAAGGTATTCGCCAATTACACCCAGCGAAAAAAGTATTAAACCGGTAGACATAAATATAGAGACTATCAGCGCAGTAAACCCAAGGGCGGCGCCCATTACTATCTTCATATAAATAAAGTAGCACACCAGTACCAAGCAAATCCAGAAAGAGGTAAAGCCAAACCAGGTCATAAACCTGAGCGGTATAGTGGTGTAGGCAAATATGAGGTTGAACGATAGAAACACCAGCTTAGGAATACTATAGCCCGATGCCCCTTCGCGGCGCTCGGCGTGGCGCACATCCTGCCACTCTATTTTGGTAGTGTGCCAGCTTAGTATTTCATCTACAAAAGTAAAGCTGTGGTTGTAGTCTTTTATTTTATCTATTACGCTGCGGTGTATTATTTTGAAGCTGCTGCCCTGGCCTACGGTGTTGCCAAATTTGGCAAAAATAAAACCTATAAAATTACTTCCCCAGCGGCGCACCGGCGAATGCTTGCGCTCATCCATATACGTGCCATATACCAGGTCGGATTGGGTGGTATGTATGCGGCTAATCATCAACTCTATATCCTCGGGGAAAAACTGCAGGTCATCATCAATGGTAACTATGTATTCGCCGCGCGCGAATTGAAAGCCACATAGCAGTGCCTTATGCTGGCCAAAGTTACCGCGCAGGTGTATAGCGGTAAGTGCATCGCCGTATTGCTGCTTAAGGGGGCGCA
Organism: Chitinophagales bacterium; assembly: GCA_035298845.1. Classification (GTDB taxonomy): domain Bacteria; phylum Bacteroidota; class Bacteroidia; order Chitinophagales; family LD1; genus Bog-950. Next base: position 2,107 of record DATGXP010000428.1, on the reverse strand, counting down.
TAGCGTTCCAGCTGCCATCCAGGCTATTATCGTTTACCAGTATAATTTCGAAAGTAGAATTGATTTTTTTAAACGTAGCCTCTATCCGCGCGCACAACTCCGGCAGCGTTTTTTCGCTGTTATATACCGGCACCACTACAGAATACTGCGGAGTAAAATTCATTCTATATTTCAATCAGTTCTGAGCAAACAATATTTTCCGTTTCAATATAAGCACTTCCCCACGATAAGCCAACACCAAAACCCGATAGCACCAGTTTTAGCTTCTGCGATATTAAAAACTCTTTCAACTTAATCAGCATAGTTAGCGGAATAGTTGCCGAGCTGGTGTTGCCAAATTCGTATAAGCTATACGGCACTTTATCCGGTTCCAGTCTCAGTTTTTTGCGCACGCTCTCCAGCATCAGCCGGTTAGCCTGGTGAAAGATGAAATAGTCTATACTGCTTTGTTCAATTTTGGTTTCGGATAACAGCGTGGTAATGTTGGGTGCTACCTCGCGCAGGGCAAAGTTGAAAATCTTAATGCCATCCAGTTTCATGGCCATATCGTTGCGCTTAATGCTACCCTCGTATTCTTTTACCTCAAACGATTTAGCGGTAACCGGGTTGCGGAAACCACCATCGGGTATCATTATATCATCATACTCTTTACCGTCGGTTTGCAGGTTAAAGTGCGTTATGCAGTCCCCCGAATACTCGAGTGCAGTGGCCGTGCCTGCATCGGAGAAAAGCGGCGCGGTGCTTTTATCCTGCATCGAAATTGTTTTGGTGCTTATATCGCCTACCAGTAGCAGTGCTTTGGCACCCGGCATGTTTTGCAGCAAGCTGCCAATTATAGATAAGCCATACACATAACCAGAGCAGCCTAAGTTTACATCAAACGCGATACAGCCTTTAGGCAGCTTTAGCCGCTCTTGCAGTATAGAGGATGTGTTGGGTATTACGTAGTCGGGTGTTTGGGTAATAAACACCAGTATTTTTATTTCATCGCGGTTCCAGCTCAGGTCGGCAAGTAGTTTTTCGGCAGCGGCATAGCACAGGTCAGATGCAGTTACGCCCTCCTCTGCCACTCGGCGGTAGCGTATGCCCACGGTATTGATAAACAGTTCGCGCTCTTTTTCGGTAAGCAGGGCCATATCCTTATTGTCTTCCGTATTTTTAGGAACACAGGCGGCCAGGCCGCTAAGTTTAATATGGGGAACTGTGAACACCGCCATGGCTTATTTGCTTTTTACTACGGTGTACAGGTCGTTTACGGTAGTGGCGCTTTTTAAATCTTCGGCGGTAATGGTTTTGCCAAAGTCGCTATCTATCATAGCTATTACTATCAGGGCCATCATGCTGCCCCATTCTTCCAGTTCACGAAACTTCGTTTCGCCGGTTATGGCCGCCACATCGGTCTGGTTAAAACACTCCGCAAATTTTTGAATAAACTCTTCTGCTTGCATCCGGGCTAATTAAATTGTGTGTATGCCTTTTAGCCGGCCCGCCACACAATATGAATTAATAAACTTGCCCAAAGTTAAAAGAGTAGGTAGAATCAGCAATTTTATTGTTGCTCTTTTAAAAAGGTATTGCTTGTTATTTAAGGGTTTTTTCCGTATTAAAACCTATTGCAGTGGTATTTTGTTCCTCACCAACTGCTTCAACTCATCCAGTGTTTTTATCCTGTTGAATTCTTCCGGTGTTATTATCAGGGTGAGGTTTCCGGTTTCATCCTGGCTATACACTGCCGGAAACTCAGCATTTTTATAAGCCGGAAAGCGTTTTATAAACCAGTTTTTCATGTGAAACTTACTAGGTACGGGTAGGGAATTGAGAAAATCATCCCACTCTTTTTTTACAAAGAAAGTTCCATACGTAACGTCGCATAGCTTACACGCGTACGTATCGGGCGAATGAATGCGGTGCGCAAAATTCAAGACTATTTCAATAGGGTTAGATGTTTCGTTGTAAACGAAATGCAGTTTGGTTAATGCCATTGTTGGGGGATTGAGTTAGATCAGAAGTGGTACTGCTTTTCTTATGCTTCTATTTTTTGCAATACTTCTTTTACCTTCTGCTCTATCAAATCCCTCACCTCTCTAAACTCTGCTTCTTCCATATT
>DATGXP010000427.1:0-3511 GCA_035298845.1 Chitinophagales bacterium | reverse complement strand
ACCTATATTGGCTATACAAAACAAAAACATGAAGAACTTTAAAGCCATACTAACAGCTGCTATCTTTTTATTGGGTGTAACTGCACTAAACGCCCAATCAAGCTCAAAAGGCGCTACCGTTAATAACAACGGTGCCAGTGTAAAAAGCAGCACCGGTTCGGGCGCCAGTGTAAAAAAAGGTGAAGCAAAAGTAACCAGCGCCAATGGTGGTGGCAGCACTATAAATAAAAGCGGTGCACAGGCCACCAACAAAAATGGGGCAGGCGTAAGCGCTCAAAAAGGCCAGGTGCAGGCTAAAAGCAGCAGCGGTAATGGCGCCACTGTAAACAATAAAGGAGTGAATGTAAAGGGCAGCAAAGGGGGTATGGTGATAGATAAAAAGAAACTTGAGATAAAATCGAAAGGTCTGAATGTAAAGCTGGGTAAGAACTAACTTACTCCAGTTCCTTCAAAATCTTCTTAGGTAGCTTACTTCTTACTAATTCATACGATTGTTTTATATAGTGCTCCCATTGTTTTTTAGTAAACGCGGTTTCTTTTTGTATGTATACCCACTTGTAGCGTGCAAGGTACGGTGCCGGTATAATACCATCGCGCGAGGATAACTCCTCAAATTCTTCATCACTTACTTTAAGCGATACCTTAAGCGGCGAATTGAAACTGGTTACGCAAAACATTTTGCCGCCTATCAAAAAGCAGAGGTCGTGCTCCCACTTTACATCTTCGGTTACATGTGGCAGGCTGTTACAATAGTTGCGCAATGCTTCTAAATCCATTCCTGTAATTTATCTATAAAGATAAATTACTTCAAACGTTATACAATAATTAAAAATGCATGGCGTTTATGTGCAAACACATATAAATTATATCTATGAAACAAGTAACTATTGCAGCTCTATTGCTGCTCCTGCTACAGGCATGTCAAAAAGATAAAGCCAATCAAACACCGGAAAGCGCTACCGCTTCCGAATACTTTTTTCCTATGAAAACGGGAAATTACTGGGTGTATAAGGTAACTGACACAAACACACCCACACCTACGGTAACATACGATACGCTAAGGGTAATTGGTGATACCAGCATTAATGGCAGTGTCTTTTACCAGCTTAAAACAAGTAGTATGCAAATGATACCTAATGGGGCGTTCGTTGGCGCAAGCGCAGGTTACATTGTCTATTCCGATGGTAACCGTTTCCCCTTGAGCATTAATGTTAACGACACACTATCTGCCGATACCACAGATGCAGCTACGTTATACCGCGTATACCGTAGTGGCAACCTGGATACTACTATAGTTGTGCCTTCGGGTAGTTATCAAACTGTAGAAACTGTTCTGGATGCATACTACTTACAAGGACCGCCGCCGCCACCACATACAAACCCGCGACCGGTATTCAGCTATTTTGCAAAAAATGTAGGGTTGGTAAAATGCGTAACCTATTATGTATCGGGCCCAGGCAATATAACATCTGAATTACAGAGCTATTACATACAACCATAACAAGCGCTCTTACTTTGCCGCAGCAATAAGGCGCTTACAACGCCAGTTCATGTAGTTAACCAGCAACCAGAAGTTTTTAAACGCCGGGTTGCTGGTTTGCTTATGGTGGTACCGGTAGTATATCTGCTGCATAATAACTGCTAAGCGGAAGATGCCATATACTTCATAAAATGTAAAATCTTCTGCCCGGTAATTCATTTTGCCGCAGTAGTATTCAATTACTTCTTTGCGGGTAAGCATGCCGGGTAGGTGGGTAGGTTGTCGGCGCGTTTGCCGCGCTATAAAATCATCATCAGCCTGCACCCAGTAGGCTAGGGAGTTACCTAAGTCCATCAGCGGGTCGCCTATGGTAGCCATCTCCCAATCCAGCACTCCAATTACATGCATCGGGTTATTTACATCCAGCACTACATTGTCGAATCTGAAATCGTTGTGTATCAGGCAACTTCTTTCTTCAGTAGGTATGTTGGCCTTCAGCCAGTCCATCACATAATTGCAAGAGGGAACATTCCATGTTTTTGCTTTCTTATAACGTTCTGTCCAGCCATCTATCTGGCGCTTGCAGTATCCGGTTCCCTTTCCTAATTCATTAAGCCCGGTTTTATAAATGTCCACCTGGTGTAGTTCAATAAGCTTGTCTATTACACTCAGGCAAAGTGAGCGTACTTCATCCTTGTTTAAATTTATTTCTTTAGGCAGGTTAGCTCTCGGTATAATTCCGGTTAACTTCTCCATTACATAAAACTCTCTTCCTATTAATGCTTCGTCTTTGCAAAAGGCTATCATCTGCGGCACATAAGGATATACAGGTTTAAGCTTTTGCATAATATTAAACTCGCGGCCCATATCATGCGCGCCTTTTGCTTTAGTGCCCGTTGGCGATGTGCGTAGTATCAGCGATGTGTTATCAAAGTTTAGCTGGTAGGTGAGGTTACTGGCTCCACCGAGAAACTGTTTTATCTGCAAATTGCCTTTTATATCTACATTTTGCGAACGTAAAAACTCAACAATAACCTTTTCGTCAAGTTTATCTTCTTCGCGTGTGTCTTTGGGTTGGTCTATCATATTTGGTATTATCTAAACTGTTGCTGTTTACTTTTTATACTTCATTAGCTCCAGCTTAGCTACTACACCGCGGTGTACTTCATCTGGCCCATCAGCCAGGCGTAGTATTCGTGCGTAGGCAAACATAGCAGCCAGCGGTGTGTCATTGCTCATTCCTTTACCGCCATGCATTTGTATGGCCTGGTCAAGTATACGGCAGGCAAGGTTAGGGGCTACTACTTTAATCTGGCTTACTTCGCTCAATGCTCCCATAGCGCCTACGGTATCCAGCAGGTATGCAGTTTTTAAAACCAGCAGGCGTGTCATTTCAATGTCTATACGTGCATTAGCAATTATATCGCGGTTGCCACCCAGGTTTATTAATGGTTTGCCAAAGGCTACCCGCTCGCTGCCACGTTCAATCATCAGCTTAAGTGCCCGTTCTGCTACACCTATCTGGCGCATACAGTGGTGTATCCGGCCGGGGCCTAACCTGCCTTGTGCAATTTCAAAGCCTTTGCCTAAGCCTGCTATCACAGCGCTTTTAGGTAGTCGTACATTCTTAAAGCTCACCTCCCCATGGCCAAACGGCGGGTCGTAGCCGCCATACACCGGTAGCATTCGTTCAATAGTTACACCGGTAGTGTCCAGTGGTACTAGTACCATGCTATGTTGTAAGTACTTGTGTGCATTGCTATCAGATAGGCCCATAAAGATAGCCACCTTACAGTTAGGATGGCCTATACCGGTGCTCCACCACTTGGTGCCGTTTAATATTACATCATCGCCATCTTGTGTAATGGTGGCCTGCATGTTGGTGGCATCGCTGCTGGCTACATCCGGTTCGGTCATGCAAAATGCCGAGCGAATATTGCCATCCAGCAACGGCTTTAGCCACTTTTCTTTTTGTTCATCGCTGCCGTATTTCCATAGCACCTCCATATTACCGGTATCCGGTGCATTGCA
>DATGXP010000426.1:0-8013 GCA_035298845.1 Chitinophagales bacterium | reverse complement strand
ATAAACTGTTGGTCGCCTTTGATATACTGCGATGCGTTTTCACCGGTAGCCAGTTCGCTCATTTCTTCGCTGGTTACGTTAATGCCCAGTTTCTCGTATACCTTGCTGAAGATACGCTCGTTCAACATCTCTGTCCACGTTTGGGTACGGATGTAATTACGCTGCTCTTCGGCTATAGGCTGGCCGCGCATCTGGTCTTCGGCGCTTTTCAAATTGTCTTCGTACTTCTTGTTAAAGTCAACGTAAGATATCTTCTCGCCGTTTACTTCGCCAACCGAGTCTTTTCTTCCTTTTAGTATACTGCCTTGCGAATTGGTAGCATCCATAATAAGGAAGCCTACTATTGAAAGACCGATAAGGAAAATCAGCAAACCGCTGCGCTGACGTATTTTACCTATTACTGCCATGTGAGATGTTAGGGTTTTAATCCCGGTTTTACGCGGGGTATTTTAATTGTTAAACACTCCTTTTTTAAAGGACGGCAAATAAAAGCGAAAAAGTCGGAAAATGAAATAGATGTATTATGAGTTTAGGCTAAGGCTGTTTACGGTGTAATCTGCGGCCTGTTTTACCGCTAACCAGCCACTGTTGACCAGCAGGCCGACAGCACTTTCACTCAACAGAAAAGCCTTATAAAAGGGGGTGTCCACCCTATCGCAAAAAAAGTTTATTTTTGAAAAAGTGTCCCCTCACTGTGTTTGCAAACAATTGATTTTTAAATATTTACGAACGAGGGGTGTCCCTGGGGTGAAAATAGCCGGGTGTGCCCAGCGGGTATTTGAATTGTATATGGCTTTACCTGTTTCAGGTAGTTTTAGAACCCATTACCAGACTCTGGTTTAGAGGCTTGCAGCTAAGGGGAATGCGGCCCTCGTCCATTTTTGTATACAAAAAATAACTTGTAAAGAATTGACTAAACGCAAGTGAGATACTATTTTGAAATAAGATTTCGTTATATTTAAAAATATTAAAAACCCGGCAGGCCTATGAAGAAATGCTTACCCCTGATAGTGGCAATCCTGTTTTTTGCGGCCTGCAACCAAACCGGCGAGCAGAGCACCGAGCACGCTGTAGTTACCGATACATTTACTCAAACGGCCCTGCAATCGTTTAATACTGCCCCCAATGCCAAGGATTATTATTTGAAGTTTGAGCCGCGCGATAAAGATGTGCCCCTTAAACAAAGCAAGGCCATACTTAAGCTATTGGCCGCCATGCAGGCCCAGCCCCAGCACTTTAGTATTAAGCCTATAGAGCTGAATGAGTTACAGGGCGAGTACGGCACCCGCATATCGGTAGCGCCCAGCAGCTTTACCTTTAAAGATGGCCGCGAAGTGACCTCTGATATTGATATTGAGCTGAAGGAGTGCTACACCACCGGCGAAATGCTGGAAGAGAACCTGACCACCACCATGGGCAACAAGGTGATGGAAACGAAGGCTGCGGTGTATGTGTCGGCTACCTGCAATGGCGAAAGGGTAGAGCTTAAGGAAGGCGAAGAGATAAACATAGAGTTTCCTTTTGCGGTAAACGGCAACGATGGCTACCGTTTTTACTATGGCACACAGGTGCAAAATAACACCAGCTGGATACCAGCCAACGGCACTACCAGCGATGCCCTGGCCGGCGCTGCCAAAACACAACTGTATAAGCCCGAGTTTAATTACAAAGGCTACACGCTGGATAACTACCTGCTGGCGCAACTGGAGTACCCGGAAGAGGCCAAGCGCAACGAGCTTTCGGGCAATGTGGAGGTAACTTTTACGGTAGACAAAAACGGCAAGGTACGCGATGTAAACTGCGGCTCGGCGTATAAAACTTTTAGAGAGGAGATAATAACCACGCTGGAGCAAATGCCTAAATGGAAACCTGCTACCTATGGCAAACGCAAAGTAAACGCACAGGTTAAGCTGAATGTAGATTTTAACCTGCGCCGCAAAGACCAGGTGATAGTGGCTTTCTCTGACAACAGCATAATACCACTGGTAAGCGATAAAAGCGATGTGGTGTTTACCGATAAGGTATTTACCCAGGGGTTTGATAAACTGGGCTGGATAGCCTGTAGCCGTATTACCAATACACAGGGCACCAAAGCCGATGTAATAATACAAGACGATGCCGACTGCGATGTGCGCCTGGTAGTAAAGAACAAAAACGCCATAGTGCGCGGCAACAACTGCGTGGGCTATAGCCGTTTTGATGACCTGGCTGTAGACCAGCAGGTATACATTGTAGCGGTGCGCTATAGCCAGGGCCAGATGTTTTACGCCATACAGGGTGTGACTCTTGAGAAGCAAACTGTAGTAGCGCTAAACTGGATAAAGGGCAGCGAGGATGAGTTTGAGGCGGCGGTAAGGCATATGAACCCATCGGTGTAGGCAGTGTCGCCGCATTTTACTATCTTCGATACATGGATTTTACTACAAATACTGTTGCCAAAATCAGCGATTACGTGGAGGCCTTAAAGCCACGCGACCAGGAAAAGCTATTAGATGCGCTTGAGCGCAAAGTTTTAATGGATGAAGCCAAACGCCTGAACAAATCGGTGAAGAAAAATTCCATTTCTATAGATGAAATTTGCGAGATAGTAAATGATGTGCGCAAAAAGCGTAAGCGCAAATGAAAACCGATAGGGTTGTACTAGATACGAATATTTTCGTATCTCTTATCATCAGTAAAAATTTGGACTTATTAGTAACCTGGTATAAAGACTGCGGAATTACAATCTATGTATGTCCCGAACTGATTGCAGAAGTTAAAGATGTACTTTCCAGAGATAGGATTAAGGTTCTTCTTACAGAGCCAGTATCTGCCTATCTTCGGTTTATTAAAGCCGTAACCACTGAAACAGAAATTGATTTAAGATTTGACCGCGCTCCAGATATAAAAGACAATTACCTTTTTGACCTTGCCTATACCGTAAAGTCACATTACCTTGTTACCAGAGATAAGCCTCTATTAAACATGAAACAGGTGAATAAAATAAAACTTATATCACTATCAGATTGGGTAAAGCTCATCTCAGCGTAGGCTACGCTTACAGCTGTTCGAAACTTTTATAAGCCCCAACGTGGGCGGAATATATTAGCATCGGGTGAAGCCCGATGAAAATTAAGATTACCTCTCTTAAGGCCTGCAAGGCCGCAATACTATTTGGTGCCTTGATTATTGTGCCCTTACAGGGCTTGAGTTGGGAATTGTGACATACACAGGCCTGCAGCCTGTGCTGATAGACTAAGGCCTTTCAGGCCATAGCGCAATGTTTCGAACACTTATGGGCATAGCCTACGCCCAGTGGCACTCATTCATTGCCGTCTGCTTTAGCAGACGGATAATTGATATACCCCTTTTTGGCTTTAGCCAAACAATAGATTAAACCACGCGGTAATACATTTTGGCTAAAGCCAATATAAGAATTGGCAACACTACCGTTGGCTAAAGCCAACGGCAATGATTAAATGCAGGTAGCCGAATTTATTTCATCTCGGTGTAGGTTGTGCCCAGCGGCATCTCGGTGTACACTGTGCCTGTTTTTTGAAAAGTGTACACCACGCCCTGTTACAATAATTTGATTACAAAAGCTTTACAAAAGAGGCGTGTACATGGACCTGACGCGTGGTGTGTACACTGACCGCTTTTTAAGCGGTAATGGCTTTACCCATACCGGTAATGTGGTTACCGTATGCAATAATATCTTAAATGTATTGTAAGCTAAAGTTAGATGGGTTATGTTGGGTTATACTCCAGCGCTTTATTACCCGGCACAAGAAGCCCGGCTCAGATGCCTGGCTACATTCTTGCGCCAAAGAGAAAGATAGTTCTCTTTTTCTGTCAACCCATAGTTTAAATTTGCATTCATTAAAACAATACTATGGAAAGTCAAAACTTTAAAATACCTGTCAGCGATTGGACAGAAGTCGGAATTGAAAACGCAAAATTTGTTCTTTCCGAAGCACAGTCATACTTGAGATATTTGTCCGATGTTAGTGGAAGAATTACTGCTAGAGCATTTTCTATACTAACTGTCCTTGCGACAATTACAAGCGCGCTGATCGCTTTTGTTGTCAAGCAAGCACTAGATAGCCCATCCACAAGCAACTTCATCACTTACTACACTGTTGCAATAGTTATTGCCTTAATAATGATAATGTTTGCACTAGGAAAAGTGGTAATGCCTCGTCTGTATATGCCCGTAGGGCGGTCCCCTGTGGAACTGTGTAACGATGAAATGTTAGGCGTCACATTGGAAAAAAACCTGTCTCTTGTGGCGCTCATCATGAACGAAATTGAAAACAATCAAAACAAAATTGCTTTCAATGAGCGTCAAAATGCAGAGCGCCAAACACTACTCAATTATTGCTTAAAAGTTGTTGGAGTACTATTCGCATTATCAACTGTTACCATAACCATTTATCTGTGTGTAATTTTATCTTAATTGGCTTACCTGTCGTATCTGGCTTCGGTCTTGTAGGGTTTGTTACTGGTCTAACCGGTTTTTCATTTGTTGTCATGCTAGTATCTAGTTTTAAAAACTCTCAAGTTGCGTGAGCATTCCTTTAACTGTTGTCGTATCTGCAAACTTAATATTAAATACTTAGAGTAAACCCGTGAATTTGTATTTATAAAAGGTTGCGCCAAAGGAACAAAAAACTTGGCTCAAAGCCAACTACATTTGCCAACAAAGAATATAAGACAGTGTTAAAGTATGCCCTGCTTTTTGGTATAAAAATCAATATGCTGGAACAAAGTGTCTCCCATTTTTGCAACCAGTGAATCAATTTCAGCCGTTGTCAAAGGCTTATGCAATAGCTTTTCATACTCTTCCTTTTTCTGCCTTATACCAATTTCATTAAACTCTTCCATTGACACTTTATACCGAAACGTATTAAACTCAATTTCAAAAGAGGAATTTAGGCCAAAGGTTTTTAACCCTCCCTTTCGAAATGTGCCATAAAATAATGAAAGCTGAATTTTTTCATCCCCACGTATCGGATTAAACTGCAAGTCTCTAGTTTCACAACTTTCCCTTAGCTGCTCGACAACATTTTTAGGATCTTCCGAAACAAAGGTTACTTGGCCAATATTATTTAGAACAAATATGTGATGTCGTGGAGAATTAAAAAAACGGTTGAATTTTTGAGATACATAAACGAGTTTCTCCAACAGTTCACCGACCCAACCATCCAGCAAATCAAAAAATACAACTTCGTTTAAAGTAAGTTTCACTTCGTCATCCGTACTAATTATGGAAAGTTCTTTTTCAATACGCATTATTTTTTCATCTATCTTACTTATAACCGAAGAAGGCAACAACCTGGTGCCACTAGATGTTTTTCGCCTCAAGAACGTAACGCGGATTCCATCCTCAACTTGTTCGTAGATTGGTTCCGGAAGGTTAGCGCTCTTAAAGGCTTTTATCATATTTACTGTTCCCTGACCCCATTTTTCAACATAACCAGCATTGTAAAAGATCTGTGCAATTAAACCGTTAGCTGGATATGAATTGTGCGGTTTGCGTAGTTTCTCAATATTTAATTGCTGTGGTAACTCTCCCGAATTCCAAATCGCCAAATGATTAGCATAAATTCTAATGGTGGTAGGAATTCCTAAATAATTACGGTGCACAACCGCATTTACAAGTGCCTCGCGCAAAGCAGCTTCCGGATACTCTAAGTTTTCAGTTCGACGCAACTGCTTCGTTCTAATTGCATTGCGTAAATACTTTTTTTTAAGAACCTCCATCACGTTCTCTATTTGCTTAAACAAGCACCCTTTAATTTCATCTAAATCACCGATTAGACTATCATCATCAGAAAAACGTCCAATCCTAATTATGGAATTTGGAAAGTACTTTTGTGGGTTCTTAGCAAAAAGCAAAACGGCCGCTCGAGTAAGCTTTCCGTTTTTTATCAAATGCAGTTTCGATAATAGAGTGATTGGGGACTTTGCTTTATCGACCAGTTTAACCCTTGGAGAAGAAAGTTTTTTGAACGAATTTATAGCATTATTGTCTATTTCTTTAACAGGCACTTTACTCTCAACAACTTCATCCCAAGAAATATTCCCTTTGTTAAGTAAGAATTTTTGAAGTGCAGCACCTTTTAATTCCTGATTGGTGCTGCCAGAACGTTTATAGTATTGTCCCCTATAAGAAATAGGTTCAGTGGACGAATCCACCTTAATCAAAATATACTTGCTACCCTTCAGTGTCTTTACCTTGATGTCAGGTATTATTTTTAAAGTAGTTTGAATTTTGTTGGGAAGCATTTCTAATAGCTGAGTTAGATCTGTTAGTGGTTTAGGCTGCCCCAAATCATCAACACCTAGATGAAGATATCCTCCATCGGTATTTGCAAATGCGCATATATTTTTCAAAAAGTCGTCACGCCAACTTTCCTTATATTCTACCTTCTGATTTTCTTTGTTTGCCATTTTGCGTATTTATTAAGGCAGGTCCTTACTAGGCTGCAAATAACACGATTTATAGTGAATTATTTTTGACGACGTTAGGTTGCTATTGGAAATGATTTTCCCAACCTAAGTACTCCACCTTTATTTTGTTAGTTGCAGGCTCCCCACAAAAAAACTCAGAACAGGTTGTCTGGAACAAGAACTATGGGTCGAATGCCCGGCTCTATTACGTCACAAGAGGTCGGATTCTCATTTTTACTTTTCAGTGAGTACCTAACCCATGCATTAGCTACGCATACCTATGATTTTCTCGTTTTATAAATAAATTTTTGCTTTTAAAAATTCTTTAAAATATAAAAGGCTTACATACGTCTGTTAGTCAGCAACAATATTGTTGCAAATAAAAAAACGAAAATCATGTGTAAAGAATCACGACATGGCAAACAAGCGCCAGAGGTGGGAAAGCCCCCTCAAAGCTGATGAGCCTGGTAGGAGAGCTTACGGTTTAAGAGTTCTTAAGTATGGACTTTTAACCATAAGATTTTTTCTATTGGCGACGGTAATTTTCTTCGGTGAAGATGATTTTCCGACAGGACATTTACTCGGTTGGACACTTGAATTGATTCAAGAGTTGATCGAAGCTATGGAGAGCGAGATTAATAATCGCGAAAAAGGAGCCTAGCAGAACACAAAAAAACCCACGAAAGTGGGTTTTTTGATTTTATGGAGATTGCAGTTTTCACAAACAGTCCCTTAATACCGTCCGCCATTTCATCAAAAGCGTGGATGATCTACTTCAGTTTAAAGTATTTCCGCAGTGTTGAGAGGAACAACTCAAAACTTACCGAATTCAAAGTGTTTTAGCGGCGGACCACAATAAACTCTACTTCCCCTCAAAATGATTCCAGCCCTGTGCCTTGAGGGTGTGGCGGTTGTTGCTGCGGGTTATAAGTACACAGCCGTTTTCTTTTTTGGTAATGGTGCCTATAACCGAGAAGGTGGTATCGCCGCCGAGTTTGGTTTCGTCTTCGGGCTCTATGGTAAACAGCAGTTCGTAGTCTTCGCCGCCGTTGAGGGCGCAGGTGATAGGGTCCAGGTTGAATTTAAGGGCCATGTTGTAGGCTTCTTCGCTTACCGGTACCATGGCTTCGTTCAGCTCGCAGCCTACGCCGCTTTGCCTGCACAGGTGGAATATATCTGAGGATAGACCATCGCTCAAATCCATCATAGATGTTGGCTTCAGGTTCATCTCTTTAAAAAAGTCGATTACATCCCAGCGCGCTTCGGGTTTTAGCTGGCGGCCAATCAGGTAGTCGGCGTTCTCCAGCTCGGGCTGCACTTCGGGGTGCTCCAGGTAGATGCGCTTTTCGCGCTCCAGTATCTGCAGGCCCAGGTAAGCGCCGCCCAGGTCGCCGGTTACACATACCAGGTTGCCTTCTTTGGCACCGCTGCGGTACACCAGGTCTTCTTTATTGGCTACGCCAATGGCAGTTACCGATATTATAAGCCCGCTGAGCGAGGAGGTAGTATCGCCGCCCACCAGGTCTACCTTATATTTTTTGCAGGCCAGTTTAATGCCGTCGTAAATCTCGTCGAGCGCCT
>DATGXP010000425.1:0-5221 GCA_035298845.1 Chitinophagales bacterium | reverse complement strand
GAGGCAGGGTTAAATAAGCACGCCCAAATGTGGCTGGAGATACTGATACAATAGCATTAAAAATAGTGCATCAGTTTTGTCAACGCCACCTTCTAAAAATCCTTTGGCTTCTTAGCCTGTATTTTGTGCGCCCTGATGCGGCTGCTTGCCTTGGCCCATATAATAGAGCCCGTAATAAAAAAAGCGGGTGAGAGAAAAGCTGCCACAAAGCCACCAGCTGCCTTGCCGGTAAACCTAATACCGGCACCGCGGCTATTTGAATAGGTCTGCCTGTCTGCCGGGCTTGCTGCCATTAATGCAACACCCGTGGTAAAGGCTGCCACGCCAATGCTGGTTAAAACAATCCCCGTGTTTCTTTTCGAAATCAAATAGGCAGGTATGTTAAATGGTTTAGCCGGCATAGCGGCGCTTTGCCTGGCTGGCGTTGAAGGGCCGAAATAATAGTTGCCTACAATATTGAAAGGCACCTTTAATACATAATCTTCTACGGTTCTAAACCTGAAAAACTCAGGGTAGTTGTTTTCCATCAGTATGCCTTTGTGCACCACGCCCGATTTAGTAACAAAAGAATCTAATGGCGCTGTGGTTTGGGCGCCTGCCGTAGCAGCAAATAATAGCGCGAATAAGAAAGCAATGCTCTTGAGCATATGTAGTGGGTTTACTAATGAAGGCGCAAGAGTAGTAAAAATTAATATATAATTTACTCGCCCAGCGTTTCCTGTAATTTCGCCAGTAAGTCGGGCCCACGTAACCCTTTTGCTATAATTATTCCTTTTTTATCTACCAGGAAATTATCGGGTATGCTTCCTATTTCGTATAGCCTCGCCACTTCATTCTTCCATCCTTTCAAGTCACTTACCTGCACCCATGGCATGGCATCTTTTACAATAGCAGCAATCCATTTGTCGCGGTCGGTATCTAACGAAACCGCAAGCACTTCAAAACCTTTACTATGGTATTGCTTATATGCCTTTAGTAGGTTGGGGTTCTCTGCTCGGCAAGGGCCACACCACGAAGCCCAAAAATCTATCAGGTAATATTTGTCGTTAAACTGTTGCGTAGAAATCACCTTACCGGAAGTATCAGTTTGAGAGAAATGTTTAACAGGATGCCCCGGTTCCACAGCCATCATTTTATCTATTAACTGCTTGCGATAGCGGGCATATTTACTTTGCTGGTTGGCATTGGTCATCAGCGCCATCAAACTATCCCCTTTAGTGCGCGTGCCGGCATGTACATACATTTGGCTTAGCAGATAAGTACTTACCGGTGATTGGGTGTGTGCCATTAAAAAAGCGTATTCCGCTTTTTTGGATTCATCCAGCACAGCATAAAACTCCTTGTTTGTTTTTGCCCAGGCCATAGTGTCACCACCTTGCTTTTCTATAAAAGCTTTAAAACCCAAAGAATCGCGCAACATGCGGTAAGGTACATCCAACTGCTCAAAAGCTTCAAAATCAGTTGTAGCAGAGCCACCTTTAATCATCAATTCATTAGCCGTTATATCCCCGGTTATCGTCGTAGTTCCATTTTCGAAAAACAGTTCCCGTTCTAGCAAGTTATCTTTAGAGGTAAGATTACCGCAGGTAGGTTCTGCTACTGTTCCGGTAAAAACAAATGCTCCGCGGCTACAGTAAAAAGAGTCTGTTTGTTTCTCAAGCTTATCGTTTAACCAATGCAGGTATACAAATTGGTCGTTTAGGTTTTGAACATTGCCCGCAATACGGAACTGAGCAATCAATGTTTGTGCACTAAATAAAAAAGCAAGAAGCAAAAGTTTGTTCTGCATATAGTGGCCTATTTTATCACGCCTAACTCCTTACCTACTTTAGTAAATGCCGCAATACATTTATCCAAATGTTCTACTTCATGGCCCGCGCTTACCTGTACACGTATGCGTGCTTTGCCTTTAGCCACCACCGGATAAAAGAAACCGATAACGTATATACCTTCCTCTAACAATTGAGTGGCGAAATTTTGGGCCAGCACAGCATCGTACAGCATAACCGGTGTAATAGGGTGCACGCCTGGCTTAATATCGAAACCGGCAGCAGTCATTTTTTCGCGGAAGTATTTGGTGTTGCTTTCCAGTTTATCGCGCAAGGCAGTTGTTTCGCTTAGCATATCCAATACGGCTATAGATGCACCCACAATGGCCGGCATTACTGTATTGCTGAATAGGTATGGCCGGGAGCGTTGGCGTAGCAATTCTATTATTTCTTTTTTGCCCGAAGTAAAACCACCGCTGGCTCCACCAAGGGCTTTGCCCAAAGTACCTGTAATGATATCTATTTTGCCATGCACTCCGCAATACTCTGGTGTGCCGCGACCTGTTTTACCAATAAAGCCGCTGGCATGGCATTCATCCACCATTATCATGGCGCTATACTTGTCGGCCAGTTCTACAATTTTATCCAGTTGCGCAATCGTACCATCCATGCTAAATACACCATCAGTAACTATAATGCGCGAGCGGTTTTTCTGGGTAGCTATCAATTGCTGCTCCAAATCGGCCATGTCGTTATTCTTATAGCGGAAACGCTCAGCCTTACACAGGCGCACACCATCTATAATAGAGGCATGGTTTAGCTCATCGCTAATAATGGCATCTTCTTCATTGAACAAAGGCTCGAATACACCACCGTTGGCGTCGAATGCCGCAGCATATAAGATGGTATCTTCAGTGCCCAGAAAATCAGAAATCTTCTGCTCCAGCTCTTTATGAATATCCTGCGTGCCGCAGATAAAACGTACACTGCTCATGCCATAGCCGTGGGTATCAATAGCTTGTTTGGCCGCCTCAATTACTTTGGGGTGAGAGGATAAACCCAGATAATTGTTGGCACAGAAATTCAACACTTCACCACCTTTTTGGGTTTGTATAGCTGCCCCCTGGGGCGTGGTTATTATCCGCTCGGTTTTATACAGCCCGTTGGCTTTTATTTCTTCTAAATCTTTTTGCAGGCGTTGTTGGATAGAGTACATTTCTTGATGTTTTATTAGGATAAATAGCGTTCAAAAATAGATTTTTCGCCCTGATGATGCATATCATGGAGAAAAGGAACAGATACATTATCTTCGCACCTCGTAATTATGAAACCATATCAAACCTTACTTTACTACAAATACACCCGGATACCTGAGGCTGAGGAGTTTGCGGAGCAACACCTGGAATTTTGCGAGCGACTGGGCGTGGTGGGCCGTATTATTGTGGCCGAAGAGGGGCTCAATGGAACTATAAGCGGAACCGTGGTGCAGTGCAAAAAGTATATGGATACTGTTAAAAGCAATCCATTATTTGAGGGTATAGAGTTTAAGATAGATGAAGTGGATGCACCCACCTTCGAGAGATTGTATGTGCGCCTTAAACCGGAGATAGTACACAGCAGCCTGCGCGGCATCAAAAACGTTGACCCTAACGAAACCACAGGTATACACCTTAAACCGCACCAGGTAGATGAAATGATAGAGCAGGACGATGTGGTGTTTGTAGATGTACGCAGCAACTACGAAAGCGGTGTGGGCCATTTTAAAAACGCCCTTAAACTGGACATCGACAACTTCCGCGATTTTCCTGAGCAGTTAAAGCAGTTGGAACACTTAAAAGATAAGAAGGTAGTAACCTACTGCACCGGCGGTATTAAGTGCGAAAAGGCGAGCGGCTATCTGTTACAAAATGGCTTTAAAAATGTTTACCAGGTAGATGGCGGTGTAGTGAAATACGCCAAAGAAACCGGCGGCAAAAATTTCGAAGGCAAATTATACGTATTTGATAACCGGGTAACGGTAGATGTAAACTCTATTGCGCCATCAATAGTTAGTACCTGCAAAATATGCGGTACAAAAAGCGCCCACATGGTTAACTGCGCCAATGCCGAATGCAACGAGCACTTTGTATTGTGCGAAGAGTGCGGCTGGAAAATGGAAGGCTGCTGTAGCCAGGCCTGTATGACGGCACCAGCAAAACGTCCTTACGATGGTACCGGTTATTACCAGCGCGAAAGTACTGCGGCGTTGTCAAAAGAATAGGGGTGGTATGGAAATAAGCCTTCCAATTCACTATTCTACTGAAAAGATTAAACAGGTTTTTTATACCCGTAAGGGGTATAGTCTTTACGATTATCCTTCTACTCGAGAGAAATTTAAAGTAACCCTGGCTTTTGGTTCTGCCTCGTTGATTTTCCTGATTTTATCACAGTTCGATACTTCATTTTTGTTTATTTGGTTGTTCGGGTTTAGCGTATTTATCTTCTGTTTTTCTGCAGCTGATTTATACATAGCGTACAAGCCTATTATTGATTGGAAAAAGAAAATCAATGATTACCTTAAAGAGGTAAGCGCCTATAACTCCGTCGTTCTTACCATTACCGATAAATCGATTACACACCAATACGATGACCGAACCGAAATCATTATGTGGCAGGCAATAGTTTCGTCAATTATCGAACCGGGATACATCCGATTAGAGGATAAGGCAAGGGGTATTTTAATTTTTGAGCACTCTATGCCGCCCCAGGACTATCAAGCCATTCTGGCATTGGCAAAGGGCAAGCTGATATAGAACAAAGGCTAAGTTGATTAAAACGCCAATCCACCCTCTTTTAGCTTTTCGCTTTGTTCGGCTACAGCCAGGCTATCTATCATTTCGCCTATATCGCCATCCATAAATACAGGTAGGTTATATACCGAAAGGTTAATGCGGTGGTCGGTAATGCGGCCTTGCGGGTAGTTGTAAGTTCTAATCTTGGCCGAGCGGTCGCCGGTGCTAACCAGGGTTTTACGGCGGGCGGCTATCTCATCTTCGTGTTTGCGCACAGCCGTTTCGTAAATCTTGGTCTTAAGCATTTTCATCGCGTGCTCGCGGTTTTTGTGCTGGCTGCGCTCCTGCTGGCACTCTACCACGGTATTGGTGGGTATGTGGGTTAAGCGCACAGCGCTCTCGGTACGGTTTACGTGCTGCCCACCGGCACCCGATGCGCGGAACACATCCAGTCGTATATCAGCCGGGTTGATGTATACTTCTACTTCATCCGCTTCTGGTAGCACGGCTACAGTAACTGCCGAAGTATGCACACGGCCCTTGGCTTCAGTCTCGGGTATGCGTTGTACGCGGTGCACACCGCTCTCAAATTTCAATTTGCCATACACATTTTCGCCGCTAATATCCAGTACTATTTCGCGGTAACCGCCTGCGCTGCTATCGCTGGCACTGGCTATGGCT
>DATGXP010000424.1:0-1914 GCA_035298845.1 Chitinophagales bacterium | reverse complement strand
CTACCGCCGTAGAGCCATTGTCGGTGTAAAATATTTTTTGGTGAAAGGGTATTCGCCCCAATAATTTTGTGGCAAGCTGCTCAGCCGGTTCATGCGTAAAACCCGCAAATATTACCTGCTCTAACTTATGGGCTTGTGCGGCTATGGCATTAGCAATATGCGGGTGTGCATGCCCGTGCAGGTTAGTCCACCAACTGGCCACGGCATCTATATACCTGTTGCCTTGTTCATCATACACATAAGCCCTTTTGCCGCTCACAATCGGAATTATCTCCGTGTTGTGCATCTGCGTATAAGGGTGCCACACCGGCGAGTCAGCACTATAAAAACTCATAGCTCATAATATTGCGTGAGCGAATCTTTCAGTTTAATGGCCTGCGCTTTTACAAACTCTTTGTTTAGTTCGTCCGCAATATCTACCTGTCCCAAAATATTCACCTGTGTAAAGTGCTGTATTATCTCCTGGTTGTCGAAATAGTTTTCGCCGTTAAAGACAATGCCCAGCACATCAATACCACGTTGTTTCAGCGCTTCTATACTTAGCAGCGTGTGGTTAATACTGCCCAGGTAATTTTTAGACACAAGAATTACGGAGGCTTGTAAGTGCTTTATCAGGTCAATTACTAAATAATCTTTACTCAGCGGTACCATCAATCCGCCTGCAGCTTCTATCACCAACCGTATGTCTGATTCACGCGCTGTAAAATGCGTTGGTTTTATCTCTACACCCTCTACCTGCGCTGCATAATGCGGCGAGGATGGTGTTTTTAATCGGTAGGCTTCGGGATAGCACTTAGTTGCATGGTTGCTTAGCATGGAGCGTACAAAATGCGTATCGCTGTCCTCTAAATTGCCGCACTGTATGGGTTTCCAGTAGTCGGCATGCAAGGCCTCGGTAAGTATGGCAGAAACAACCGTTTTACCTATACCGGTTCCGGTGCCTGCCACAAAAATATGTTTGGGTAGTTGGCGCATTACAGGCTGTTTAATGTTAGCGCAAGTTTAGTTACTTCTTCGGCGGTATTATAACTGTGCAGGCAAATGCGTATCCGCTCTTTGCCTTTGGGCACGGTGGGTATCAATATGGGCCGCACATCAAACCCCGCTGCCTGTACTTTGGCGGCTAAATCCTTCACCAAGCTATTGCCCGGCGCTATCACCGATTGTATAGGGGCATTGCCGCCTACATATTCAAAACCTACCGGCAGATTTATATGCTCGCGGAACAAAGAGGCTAATGCAAATAGTTTTTCCCGGCGTTCAGCGGTCTTGCTCAAGTATTGGTAACTGCATTTAATAGCGGCCAGCGAGTGTAGCGGCAGTGCAGTAGAAAAAATAAACGGGCGGCAATAGTTTACCAAAAACTCTTTCAACTCTTTACTACAAACTATCACGGCACCATGTGCCCCCATAGCTTTGCCAAAGGTATATACGCGTGCCAGCGAATTGTCATTGTTCGCAAGCCCTTCTCCTTTTTCGCCTTGTGTGCCTATAGCGTGTGCTTCATCTACTATCAGGCCGGCTTCATACTTTTTGCATAGGGCGCTTATTTCCTCTAGCGGGGCAAAGTCCCCATCCATACTATACACCGATTCTACCACCACATATTTTAAACCGGTAGTGTGTTTAAGCTTCTCATCAAGGCTAACTACATCATTGTGCTTAAAAGCCACAGCCGTTGCCTTGCTGTTGCGCATGCCATCATGAAAAGAAGCATGTACTAACTCATCATAAATAATGGTATCGCTACGATAAGGGAGTGTAGAAAGCAAACCGTAATTAGCATCAAAGCCTGAGTTAAAAAGTATGGCCGCTTCGGCACCGTGAAACTCGGCCAGAAAACCTTCCAGGTCTTCGGCATATTGGCTGTTGCCCGATAACAGGCGTGAACCGGTGCTGCCGGTTAATGGCTTA
>DATGXP010000423.1:0-5084 GCA_035298845.1 Chitinophagales bacterium | reverse complement strand
ATGCAGTTGGTGTACCACCCAATGTAACCAGGGTACCCGCGCATATGGTTTGGTCATTACCCGCATAGGCAGTTAGCTGTGCATGCGCTTGCCCAAAACCAAGCAACAGGCAAATGGCGATTAGTGTTTTTGTAAAAGTTCTCATTATCTTATCTTTTAAAGTTAGCAATTCCCAATACACATTCTTTGACGGTACAAATGAATGGAACCGCAAGCGGTAAAAAAAGTACAATATTCAATTAGCTTACGGCAATAAGTATTTAGTAGCTAGTATTTGGTATTTAGACAAATACAATAAAATACAGATTAATTTTTTAGGATAAAATAGTACATTTATACGGTGAATATTTTAACCCGATAAGCCCTGTTTTGGAAAACCTGCACCATACCAAGCTATTTCAGCTACTGCATACACTTAGCGTGTATGAGTTAAACCGGGCAGGTAAGTTTTTGCGTTCCCCTTATTTTAATGAGGATGCGAAGCTGTATCAATTGTTCGATGTATTGGCGCCGCACTTCAAACAGCAAACACAACACACCTTACAGCAGAAAGAAATATGGAAGAAATTATACGGCAGCAAAAAATTTGTGCCGCTAAAATTTGCCCGTACGTTTTCCGATTTATTAAAAAAGCTGGAAGAGTTTCTGGTAATAGATAAAGTAAAACAATCGGAGGCTACCAGGCAGCAGCAACTGCTTAACCGCCTGGTAGAGCGCAAACTGGCACGCCACTACCCCGAATCGGCTAAGCTGGCGCGCGCTAAGTTGCAGGCCACCACGCACCGCGATGGCGACTACTACCTGCACCTGTTTGAAGTAGAAAGCCAGCACAACAACTTCTTAGAGTTACAAAATCAGCGCAGCACTGAGAAGAATTTGTTGCAAACTATAGAAGCGCTCGACGCCTTCTATCTCATCAATAAGTTAAACTACCTGGCTGCCATACTGCACTACAAAAACTTCCTTTCACTGGAGGGCGAAGTGGCACTAATGCACGAAGTGCTCAAGCACCTTAAAAACAAAAGCTACGAACATATACCGGCCATTGCTATCCGCTACCGCATGGTGCTATCATTAATGGAACCACAGCAGGAAGAACACTTTAAAGAGCTGAAGAATAAACTGGCAGACCATTATACCCTGTTCGACAAATCATCGGCGCGCAATATGTATGCCTTTGCTATCAACTACTGCATACGCAAAATAAACTTTGGTATGCTGCAGTATGTGCAGGAGTTACTCGGGCTGTATAGGCAGATGCTTAAGACTGGCTTAATGATGGATGAAAACAATTTCATCTCGCAGTTTGATTATAAGAATATAGTAACCGTGGGCCTGCGTGCCGGCGATACCAAATGGACGGAGAAGTTTATCCGCGATTACAAAAACAACATACCCAAAGCCGAGCGGCAGAACGCCTACACCTTTAACCTGGCTAAGCTGTATTTTTACCAGAAGAAATTTGGGGAGGTGCTACCTCTATTACAAGATGTAGTCTACTCCGATATCTTTTACCAGCTCGATTCTAAAACCACTTTAATAAAAACCTACTACGAACTGGGCGACTATCTGCCCCTGATGTCGCTTAAAGAAAGTTTCCGGATACTGCTCCGCCGCAAAAAAATCATCAGCGAGCAAAACCGCATCAACTACATGAATTTTTTGCGCTTTACCATGAAACTATACCGCGCCGATGTAAAAGATAAAAACAAAATTGCCGCGCTCAGCAAGCAGATAACTGAATCTACCAACGTAGCCGATAAAGGCTGGCTGCTGGAGAAGATGAGGGAGATAAATGGTTAGAGTAGAATACTCTCTTCATATTCAACCATATTTTTGCAAGCTTTTTATTGCTATTTTTGAAATAAACAAATCTACATGCAACAGAGTATTGTATTACATTTAATTCAACTTTTTGGCCAGGACTATTCTCTACCAGATGGGGAGATTGGGAAAGGATATTATAAACTCCTTGCATTAGAACCTTCTACTGGTGACAAATATTTATTATGGATAAGTAGTGTGATTGCATTTAAAAGCGAAGATGAACTTATTCTCACTATGAGCGAATCAAATAAAAAATGGTCGTCAATGAGCAATTTGAGGTTAGGAACAAATACTCATATTCATCGAATGGAAATAATTGCCAAACATCCACCTTTACCTGAAAGAGAAAAAAATAATTAATACTCGACTGTCCTTAAACATAAACAGCCCCGATATTTCTATCGGGGCTGTTTATGTTTATTGCCTTTAATCAGTTTACGCCACCCTTCTATGTCCTACCCACACAAAACGCTTGTTTACATACTCGGGGTTAGTAAACGATGCATTACCTGCAGGGTTACCACCGGTAACGTGAAAATCGCTAAAGCCTGCATGTTGGTTCACCCATATCATACCGGTAAGGTTTAAGGTAACCGGTGCAAACACGCTCTCCAGTTCTTCAGTAATAGTATTGGCTGTTTCTTCATCGGTAGTGTAAGCACTGAAGGTAATTGCACCTTGCTCTTCTACCATCTTCTTAGCCAACTCTATGCTCTGTGCTGTATCGCGTGTTTTTATAATAAGCACGATTGGCCCAAACAATTCTTCCTGGTAAATGCCGCTGTCCTTGGCATCCACTTCCAATACTATCGGCGAGCACGTTCTTGCTTCAGGAAATTCTGCATTGGCAATAGCCTTAGGCTCCAGCAATACAGTAGCATCAAGGTCCTTTACCGAGTTTACACGCTTAACGGTAGCCGGGTTTTGTATTGCACCTAAAGTACCGGGGCCCATTTGCGGATGATTAGCAATGCCACCAATAGCATCTACTAATGCCTTCTTCACTTCTTCGTAAGGTATAACTGTATCGCCTGCCTTAATACCACCGGCAGGGATAAAGAAATTCTGGGGTGCAGTACACATTTGTCCGCTGTATAACGATACGGCAAACGAAAGATTCTGAACCACCGGTTTAAGGTCAACTACTGAGTCCAGTATCACCGAGTTTACACCGGCCTTCTCAGTAAATGTTACTTTACCGGGTATCGACTCGATATACGAACCGAACGCAGAACCACCGGTATAATCAATCAACTTAACTAACGGGTGTTCGGCCAGTTCTTTAGTAATTAATTTATCGCTGCCGTCTACAGCTAACTGACATACATTTATATCCAATCCTTTTGCCTGCAGTGCGTTCTGAATTTCTGCCACTACAATAGCAATAGCATATACCGATTTTGGGTGAGGCTTAACTATAGCCGTGTTACCAGTTATAAGCGTAGCAAACAAACCCGGCACCGAGTTCCAGGTAGGGAAAGTGCTGCAACCAATTACCAAACCAATACCCTTCGGTATAGGCTTAAATTGCTTTTGCAATACCACATTGGCTTTACCCATTGGCTTCTCCCAGGTAACATTTAAAGGGAAACGGTTCAGTTCTTCATAACCTACAGCCAGTGCTTCCAAAGCGCGGTCGCTGGCGTGTGGCCCACTCGCCTGAAAACTCATTACAAAGCTTTGTCCGGTTGTGTGTTGTGTAGCATACGCAATTTCAAAAAAGCGGTTCTTCACTCTTTCCAGCGCATCTACCAATACTTCGGCGCGTTGCTCTACACTTACGTTTTTCCAGGTGCCAAAAGCGCGGCCGGCGCGTACTATCAGCGTATCGGTGTCAAACACCGGGTAAGTAATACCTAAATCTTTACCGGTATAGGGTGAAGTCTCTTCACCCGCCCAGCTGGTTGGGTTTTGTTGTAACAAACCTGTAAACTGTTTGCCCAGTTGGTTGTTATAAGCTTCCTGTCCTTTTACAGGCGCTTCTTCGCCGTATGCTTTTGGGCTATCGGGGTATTGCGCATAAAACGTGCGCGCATGAATAGCCTTAATGGCGTTGTCAATTATTTCTTTGTAGTTAACTGCTGCTACCACTGACATAATTTTAATAGTTTTTGAGTGTTTCTGAATATTGAGTATGTGAAAATAGAAAAAGGCGGCAATTAGAGCATTACTGCCTTTTAACTAATAGTTGGCCTGTTATCTTTTTAAATCCGAAGACATTTCTACTCAGTCACCAGCAGTTTCTGCGTGGCCACCTTTTCATTCGCTGCATTCACCAGCTGGCACATATACATACCCGGTTGAAGATTAGTAGTGCTAAAGGTAGCCTGACTGCCTTGTGTTACATTTATCTGCTTAACCAATCGGCCTGCCACATCATACAACAGTATGCTTCCGTTAGGCAATTGGCTGTGGCTCCATTTCACGGTTACCTCGCCATTAGCAGATACCGGATTAGGCTGTAAAGTAATGCCCTTATCGCTGCCCAACACATCTAGGCTGGTAGCGGTAAGGCCGCAAAGGTCTTTTACACTTAACCCACCTGTCGCATTCTGAGTAACAATTACCGGATGGGTGGCCGCTGGCACTACACCCAGTGTAACAGGCGTGCCACCGGTGGTAGTAGAAAACTGCATAGCCATTACCGTGGGTGTAAAAGCAAATGCTTTGCAGTAGTCGCCAAGTTTTTCGGGATTAATTAATACCGGTTGAACAGTACCGGTGGTAGTATCAAACTCTTCGGTGCTTATCATAAGCTGGTTGCCGGTTTCATACATGCGCGGGTATATATCGTTGATAAAACCATCCAGGCCCCTGGTTACAAATGAATATGAAGATAAAGGCTCTCCAGTGGCACTTAACTTCATAAAAACCCCCAAAGCGCTACCGGGATCCAGGTTATCGCTGGCGCCATAGCCCACTGCTGAAATGGTGTGGTCTGCATTCTCTATTAGTTGTGTAAGGGCCACCAACCGCTTACTACCTGCAACCTGCAGCAATGCCGAATAAATATTACGCCATAAAACAGTACCCCCCGGTGTTATTTTAATAATAAACGCCCCATTACCATCGTTCGACAGGCCACCCAGCAGGTAATTGCCATCGTAGCTTTCTATTATAGAATATGGCCTGTTATAGCTGCCGCCCTGAAAACTTACCACCTGCGGAGGGCTGTTAGGCGTTACCGTAATTATCAACGGTTTGCTATCTTTTTTGCCGGTAACCACCATGCCCCCTGTAATAGTAGGAAAAGCATC
>DATGXP010000422.1:0-4735 GCA_035298845.1 Chitinophagales bacterium | reverse complement strand
GTGGCCCTGCTGGACCTGATACTGATGAAGATGGCTGTGTGCGAGCTGAAGTATTTCCCTAACATACCGGTGAAGGTTTCTATTAACGAGTATATTGATATATCGAAGTTTTACAGCACGCCTAAAAGCAAGGACTTTGTAAACGGGGTACTGGATAAGGTGAAGAACGAAATGCTGGATAAGGGGGAGATAAAGAAGTTTGGACGGGGGTTGATGGAGTAGGGGCATGTGTGAAATTTTGTTTTAACTCATGCGTCTTAAATTAAACTATAGCGCAAAAATTTATATTTGGCCCCGCTGAAATAAATATCCTTATGAAAAACATTTTTCTGATTGCCCTGTCTGTTATCCTTGTAGTTGGTGTAATGAGTTGCCGCAAGAAGGGTGTAATGCCTGAGTCGGTAAAGCTGGATGCGGAACTGCTGAAGGATACTACTACCATTAGCTTTGTAGATTCTACCACTTTTCATTTTGATACTATTATGCAGGATGATAAGGTAGAGCATACCTTCCACCTGGTAAATACCGGCGACAAGAACCTGCTTATTTCGCGTGCATTTGGCTCGTGCGGTTGCACCGTGCCTGAGTACCCTAAAGACCCTGTAAAGCCAGGCGATACAGCCTCGATACACGTGACCTTTAACAGCGCAGGCAAAAAAGGCGAGCAGCACAAGAACGTAACCATAGTATGCAATACAGAGGTGCGTAACGAAATGGTTTACCTGGCTGGTTTTGTAAAAACAAAGGACGACGAGAAGTAAGATTTAATACGTAAACAATAAACAAAGTATAAGATGGATAGCATTGGGTTTTTATTCTTAGGAGGTATGCTGCTTGTAATGTGGCTATTGATTATCCGTCCGCAAGCGCAGGCAGCCAAGAAAGCTAAACTGTTTCAGGATGGTATAGAGAAAGGTGCCAAGGTGGTAACCAGCGGTGGCATACACGGCCGGATAGTAAGGGTGGATGATACTTATGTGTTGCTGGAGATAGATACCAATACCAAAATTAAGATTGAAAAGTCGGGCCTATCGATGGAGCTAACCGCTGCCGCTTATGGTGAACCGGAGAAGAAGAGCGAGGCCGCTGAGGTGAAGTCTTAACAAGAGACGCAAAAAATATTTTTTACTATAAACGGCACTAAGAATAATATAACTTAGTGCCGTTTCGTTTTATAGTTAACCCTTATAACTATGAAACGAAGAAAACCTAGCACACACAAAGTGATTAAAGTTGGCATTACAGGCGGTATAGGCAGCGGTAAAACTACCGTGTGCAGAATATTTGAAGAGCTGGGCGTGCCCGTGTACTACGCCGACGACCGCGCCAAATACCTGATGCACCACGAGCATCATTTGATAGATGAGATAAAGAAGAACTTTGGCGAAGATGTGTATGAGGAAGGTAAGCTAAACCGCAAGCTGCTGGCAGAGCGCGTGTTTAATGATGCGGCCCGCCTAAATCTGCTTAATTCGCTGGTGCACCCGGCGGTTTTCCGCGATACTGAGCGGTGGGTAGAGGAGCAGCGGGAGAAGAAGGTGCCTTATGTGCTGAAAGAGGCCGCACTGCTGATAGAAACAGGCTCTTACAAAGCGCTGGATAAGCTTATAGTGGTAACTGCCCCTATAAATGTGCGGGTGTTGCGCGTAAGCGAGCGCGACAGTGCCAATACCGAAGAGATAATGGCGCGAATGCGCAATCAGCTACCCGAGGAAGAAAAGGTGAAGCTGGCCGACTTTGTTATCAGCAACGATAGCGACCTGACGCACCTGCGGGCAGAGGTATTTAAGATACACGAACTATTGCTGAACACCGAAAATACACTGGTTGAAAAATAGTTTACTCTGAATGGGCGGCTCAGGTTACATTTGGGCCAATGAATAAACCGTTACGTATTGGAATATTAGGAGGAGGGCAGTTAGGCAGAATGCTGTTGCAAACAGCTGCCAACTACCACGTAGAAACCTTTGTGCTGGAGAGTGGCAAAAACCCGCCGGCATCTTCACTTTGCCACTATTTTGTAGAAGGGGACATAAAAGATTACGATACCGTTTACAAATTTGGTAAGCTGGTAGATGTGCTGACCATAGAAATAGAGAACGTAAACCTGCAGGCGCTATTTAAACTGGAAGAGGAAGGGTTGAATGTTTACCCCAGGCCGGCTGCATTAAAGATTATCAAGGATAAAGGCCTGCAAAAGCAGTTTTACCGCAATCACCAGATACCCACTTCAGATTTTCACCTTATCAATCATAAGTATGAGTTGAATAGCCATTTTGGTTTTTTGCCTATGGCGCAAAAGCTACGCGAGGGTGGCTATGATGGAAAAGGAGTGGAGATACTAAAGGATGAAACCGATTTTGCCAAAGCATTTGATGCACCTTGTGTGATAGAGAAACTTGTATCTATTGATAAAGAGATTTCGGTGATAGTGGCTAAGAACCAGAATGGCGAAGTAGCGGTATACCCACCGGTAGAGATGGTTTTTGACCCGCGCTATAACCTGGTAGATTACCTGCTGAGCCCTGCGGAACTTACTGCTGAACAAACCGAACTGGCACAGTCTATAGCCGTGAAGGTGATGCATGCGCTGGATAGCCCTGGTATATTTGCGGTAGAGATGTTTTTGGATAAAGAGGGTGCCATACTGGTAAATGAAACAGCACCACGCGCGCACAACAGCGGCCACCAGAGTATAGAGGGTAATTATGCCTCTCAATACGAAATGCAAATGCGTGTGCTGCAAAACCTGCCGCTGGGTAATACAGAGGCTATTAAGCCGTCGCTGATGCTGAACCTGGTGGGAGAACCTAAACATTCGGGCCCGGTTACATATGCCGGTTTGGAAGATGTGATGAAGATGAAGGGCGTGTATATACACCTGTATGGCAAGCACGAAACCAAGCCCGGCCGCAAGATGGGGCATGTAACAGTGCTGGGCGAAAGCAAGGATGACTTGCTAGAGAAAGCCGATTTTATTAAAGAACGATTGAAGGTGATTAGCTGATTCTTTTAGTTTTACAAAAAATACCGAAATGAGTACACCACTGGTTGGAATTATAATGGGTAGCGAAAGCGATTTGAAAATTATGAAAGAAGCCGCTGAGGTGTTGGGCCAGTTGGGCGTAGAGTTTGAACTGACGGTAATAAGCGCCCATCGCACGCCAGAGCGTATGATGCAATATGCTACCAGCGCTGCCGAAAGAGGTTTGCGGGTGATAGTAGCCGGTGCCGGTGGTGCAGCGCATTTGCCTGGTATGGTAGCTTCGGTTACTACTTTGCCTGTTATCGGCGTTCCAATAAAATCATCTAACTCTATTGATGGATGGGATTCGGTGTTATCTATACTTCAAATGCCATCGGGTGTGCCGGTAGCTACCGTAGCGCTTAATGGGGCAAAGAATGCAGGCATACTAGCCGCGCAAATCATAGGCTCAGCCGATAAAGCCGTGGCCGAGAAGCTGGTTGCGTTTAAAAAGGAACTGAAAGAGAAGGTTGAGAACTCTATCCGCGAGATAAAGATCGCTGGCTTTAGGAATGAGTTTGATGTATAGATTTACTGCTTAGCAGTAATAGCCGTTCCCGAAATATTAATCTCCAATTGAGTATTGTCTGCTTTAACAGATGCGCAGGAAACTGTCTTTGGGCCGTTTACAATGCATACTACTTCGTTAATACGCACATGCAGTGTGTTGGTGCTTAATCCACCAACTGATTTGCGTTTCATGGTGTTTTGTAAATCTTCTTTAGGCCCGGCGAAGATGGCAATGCTACCCTCCGACAAATTCTTAAGCGATACCTGCACCTCTTTCCCATAGGTGGTTGCTACCGGTTTTTTAGCAGCTGTTTTAGAGGTCGATTTTTGAGTGGTTGAGGTGGTTTTTTTAGTAGTGCTTTGCGCGTTGGTAACTGTTACTGCAAACATAGCCAGTACAGTTACCAGTATTGATTTGAATATGCTTTTCATGGTGATTGGTTTGTAGTGGTTCAGCCAAAATTATATCAGACTCATTAAATCATTAACCCCCGGTATGCGGTTTACGGTAAAGGCCTCGGCATATTTAACCCCAATAGGTACCCCAAAATGGATAGCGCGTGCCTTTACAAACTCCAGAAATTCGGGCGAAGAAATGAAGGTGTTAGCCTCTTTCGATTTTGGGTCGTAGAACTGCGTTTTGAAGGCATGGATAGCTTGCAGTTTTCTTTCAAAGTAAGGGGTGATGTCAGTTACAAAGTGCGGCTCGGCGTGTATAGCCTGTATGTAGTGATACAAGGCTTTGGGACGGAACGCCTGTTGTTTTGCGCCCTTTAGTTTGGTCTCAACTTTAGAAAGGCCCGATAAAAAGCAGGCATCGTAGCTTAACTGCGCCGAGCGGCCATGGTCGGGGTGACGGTCGTATTTGGCATTGCTGATTACAATAGTTGGCTGATACTTGCGGAGAACTTTGATTAATTCTAACTGGTGCTTTTCATCGTTCTGAAAAAAGCCATCGCGAAAACCCAGGTTTTCGCGCACATGTACACCTAGTATTTTAGAGGAGGCCTTAACCTCGGCCATGCGGGTGGCTACTGTACCGCGCGTGCCCAGTTCACCTTTGGTAAGGTCGAGTATGCCCACTTTGTAGCCGAGGTCAATCTGTTTCATCAATGTGCCCGAACAGCCTAACTCTACATCATCCGGGTGAACCCCTATTGCCAGTATATCAAGTTTCATGTATAGTATTGAGTAGTTAGT
>DATGXP010000421.1:0-1718 GCA_035298845.1 Chitinophagales bacterium | reverse complement strand
GTCATCGCCGCATTTGCAGTTTTCGCTTTTAGCGCCGCAGGTGCAGGTGGCGCATTTGCAAGTAGGGTTTCCGCAGGCTGCGGTCTGGTTTAAAGCGCTTTGGCTTTTTGTTGTTTCCATTTTTTAATTGTTTAGTTAATTAATGGTGCAAACATAGGCCTGCCAACCCGCAGGGGCGTTACATTACTTTGGGAGAGTGTTATACAACTTTGGGATTATATCTTATCCAGCGCTTTACGCCTGGCGGCTCCTGCTTCTTTATAATGAGAGCGGGAAAGGCCGGTTGTTTTCTTAAACTGGCCGGAGAGGTGGGCTATACTGCTGCAATTAAGTTCAACCGCAATTTTAGATAACGTTAGCTGGCGGTATACTATTATTTCCTTGGCCTTTTCAATAATGGCCGATAGGTGGCCATCTATTAATTCAAAACCATGCTGTAGTTCTTTTGGGCAATAGTTGACAGTTGGTTGTGGTGTAACAAAAGTATTTCCGGTTTTTGAAGATTATAAAAGAGCAGGTACAAAAAAGGGAACCCATTCAGGTTCCCTTTTTTGTGTATGTATGAGATGTAATTTAATTCGTTCTTCTCCAGAAAACAGCCGCCTGGTTAACCGGGCGTGTTTCTACAGCCGTAGTACCGCCCGATGCAGTACCTACTGCCAGGGTATTGGTAAGGGCGTGGGCAGGCACCGTATGCGTGTGCGTTTGCGATTCATCGCCGGTGGCGCGCTGCTTGAGCCAGTGGCGGTGCGCATACATAGGCGAAAGGTGGTTGTGGTCAGCTACAGGGTTTATGGTTACGGTGTGGTTGTGGTTCATACAGCCATCATTCAACCGGCCCATAAAGTTACCAAAGGTATGGTCCCCGTTCCAGCCGCTGCCGCATTGGGTAGCAGTACCACCCGAGCTAAGGCTGCCGGCATCACTGGCCAGGTTATCATCATAAGGTATATACACGCTGCTGCTAAACGGGTTGGCCGAGCTCACCGTACCGGTAGGTGTATGTGCCCCGGCGTTACTGGTGGCTATATTGGTATAGGCCGCTGTAGTGCCGCTTGTGCCACCCCACCAAAACGAGTTGTCGCTTATGGTATTTCCATTTACCCCGTCGCCGTTGCCGTTTATCCATTCGCGCGAGTCGTCGTTGCTCCACCAGCCGCCCCAGTTGTGTGTGTGGCCGTTGCTTTCGGTGCCGGTAGTGGTGCCGGGGTCGCTTACCGTGCCGGTAACCGTGTGCGAGTGGTTTTCAAACGCATCCTGCTGCACCACACCGCTGGGCACTCCACCGCTGGGCACGTTGGCATCGCCACCGGTAGCCCGCAAAAATTCGCCCGATTGTAAGTCGGTTCTAACCCAGGTGGTATTGGGGTAAATAAGCGCCGGTTCGGCGGCATTTATCCATTGTATAAAGGTAGAGCCTATAGGCGGCGTATTAATATTCAGCCATTTTGTTCCATCAAATACTTCCATAGAGCTGTAGGTAGTGTTCCAGCGCATGGTGCCCGCCGGCACACCGGTAGGCCGCTGTGCGTTAGATCCACCCGGAAAAACAATACCCGTAGTGCCGGCCACATGCAGGGCAGTAGCAGGCGTGGTGGTGTTTATACCTATAGATACCCCGTTTTGATACACTACCGAGGCACATATTTCTGAGCTGCTGGTAAACACCGGTAAATAATTTGCGCTGGCGCCATTGCAAATAGTACCCAGGCCGGTAG
>DATGXP010000420.1:0-2950 GCA_035298845.1 Chitinophagales bacterium | reverse complement strand
AGGGAAGATATTAACCTCTTAAATGTGTTTGGTTCACTATTTATTTCACTTTCTTAAGCATCTGGTAAATAGAGTGTGACATAAATATGCCGTATGCATTTTGAATGTTACTATAAGTGCTGTTATTGCCCGAGCCCGAGTTAAAGTCGTTGCGCTCCTGCAGCGATTTGCAATACTGGTAATGCGCCGGCGATACTTCCGAAAGCTCTACCAGGTAATAGGCCTCGGTAGTATTGATTAAGTCGGCTCCCCGCGCTGCAAAATCAATTTGCTTCAGCTGGCCATTGAATGATCTATCGGAGAAAAGCAGGTTGCTGTTATACTCTCGTACCGTATCTGATAGCAACACCTGTATCTCCGATTTGGAAGAAAAGGCATAATCTGTAAGGGTAGTGTCGCCTTCATCGCTTACAACATACCGCTTACCCCATTGGTATACGTTCATGCGGTAATAGTTTTGCCTGACGCCATCATCCAGCAACTGGAGATTGAACCGGGTGGTATAGTTATCCGTGCTATCGCCATAATAGACCAGCGCATAACTTGTAACTACCGGCATGGGAGGTATAAAATCGGTGGCGGTTACGGTGCCATATTTGGGATGTGTAATTTTTACGCTATAAGTATTGCCCGGCTTGCCCAACTCCGGCCATACATAACCTCCAAACGTTTTTGCACTATCGGTATAAGTAAAAGGCAACGCACTTAGCAGCGAATCATTCATATATAACTCTACCTGCGCATTGGTTATGCATTTGGGTGTAGATGTGCCCAACAGCGTTACACTTTCGGTAACAAATACTTTTATCGGCCGCAGGTTATCTATCTGGCAGTTTACTACCATTTTGGTATCACCGGTTATGTAACTAACATCAAAATCCTTTTCACAGCCTGTAATCAAAAACAGAAGTGTTAGTAATAAGAGGGAGTATACATGCTGTTTCATCACGAAAATTTTACGGTGTAAGAAACAGATGGAAGAATAGGAAACAGGCTTAGTTTTTTATAAACCAGGCTACGGCTGCCGTCATCATTGGTGCGGTAGTCGGAGTAAACAGCAAAAATGTTGTAGTGGTTATATACGTTGTACACACTAAAGTTAAATGCATGTTGCAGCCTTTTTACCTGTTTACGGTATGTAAAAGATAAGTCAAGGTGCTGGTAGCTGGGCAATCGGGCATTGTTGCGGCCGGGGTAGATGCCTATCAGGTCATTGGTATATGCACTGTTTTGCCCCTGACTAAGCCAGTAATCGTAAGCGCTCAGCACGCCAAAGGTATGATACGATTGCCCCGGTATAGAGAACATATTGCCGCTGCCATATACATAAGCCGCCCCTAACTCAAAATGCCGGCCTACCAAAAAAGTTAGCTGCGCTGCAAGGTTATGCCGCCGGTCGTATTTGTAAGGAAAATACTCGTTGTTGCTTAACGAAGCAAACTTACGTTCGCTCCACGATAGAGTGTACGATACCGAACCGGTTATCTTCCCCTTAGTGCGCGCCACAT
Organism: Chitinophagales bacterium; assembly: GCA_035298845.1. GTDB lineage: Bacteria > Bacteroidota > Bacteroidia > Chitinophagales > LD1 > Bog-950. Next base: position 1,442 of record DATGXP010000420.1, on the reverse strand, counting down.
ATACCTCTGTGCCATAGCTGCGCCCCTTGCCTCCGCCTATCACCTGGTCTTCCCACGGAGTATACAGGTTTTGGCTGGCGCCGTCTTTATACTCTACCACATTATTCATTATCCGGTAAAAGCCATCTATGCTCCACTCAAAATTAAGCGGTAGCTTCTGGGTCATACCCGCTGAAAAATTCCAACCGTTCTCGGGTTTTACTTTCTGTGTGGCCGGCACCCAGTAATCGTTAAGTATATTGGAAGATGAAGTAGCCAGCAGGTGAATGTTTTGCGATAAGCCCGATGCCGACGCGCGCAGGTAAAACTTACCTGCCGGGTTATACAACACATTTACTCGTGGCAGCAAACTGGCAAATGCTTTTTTATCTACTACATATACGCGTACATGAAAGCCGCCATTTATAAGCCAGTGTTCATCGGGATGGTATTCATCTTCGGCATACACAAATGCCTCGAGCGATTTTATAAGCGTACCATCCAGCTTATTAACCATCGAATCGCCGTACGAGGTGTTGTAGCTAAACTGCCCTTTGCCGGTCTCAAACATGCGGGTGGTTACACCGGCCCCCATCATAAATGTTTGCTGCGTGGTTTGGTAGGTGGCATCTTCCTGCCAGGTAAAATCGTTGATATACGATTGGGTGGTAGAGTTACTGTAAGAGTACATGGCCCCCAGGCTACTTGTCTGCTGGTAATCGTCATGGTCGTCATTCACTATCTGGTACCGGCTGAAAGAAAAATGCTGTTTCATCTGCCAGGCTTGGTCAAACACATGCACAAGCGCTGCCGAGGCTACATAGTTGGCCCACTGTATATCGTGCTGGGTCAATCCCTTTTCTGTGTATTGGGCATTGCCGCTTTCAAAGCCACGCTTAAAAGAGTAGTAATCGTTATTGGTAAAAAAGTTGAGTGCCAGTTTGGTTTTGTTATTAAACCGGTGCACCAGTTTTGCATTCACATCGCCAAAGTAATAAGCAATGCGTCCATCAAAACCGGTGGCCTTGTATTGTCTTTTAGATATAGGCCCGGTGTATAAGCCCACATAGCACCCTCTTGCCGATACCGCGAACGTGGTTTTCTTTTTCTTGCCTATGGGCCCGTTAATATTTATCCGCGATGTAACCAGCCCAAGCGAGAAAGTGCCATTTAATTTACCGGTATCGCCATCATCTACTCCTATATCAATTACCGAGCACAGCCTGCCTCCAAAGCGCGCCGGGTACCTGTCTTTGTATACGCTCATTTTATCAATAGCATCGCCGTTAAACACCGATATGAAACCATAAATATGGGCAGGGTTATATACCGGTGCGCCATCCAGCAGCATCAATGTTTGGTCAGGGCTGCCACCGCGTATAAAAATACCGCGCGCACCCTCGTTGCCACTTTGCACACCCGGCTGCATTTGCAGGGCGCGCATAGGGTCACTCTCGCCCAAA
>DATGXP010000419.1:0-1969 GCA_035298845.1 Chitinophagales bacterium | reverse complement strand
AAATGCTTTCATAACAATAGTTACACAGTTTACCAATTCTTCGGCCCCAGCCAGAAATCTAAGCGGTAGTAAAATAGAGGTAAAAAGCCTAACTGGTAAACCTCACGGGCGGGTTCCTGCGGGCTTACATATTGTATGCGCAATATGTTCTTATACATGGCTACGTTTACCAGGTCTATACCCACCTCGTGTGTATAGCGCTTGGTATTGCAGCGGTAGTTCAGCTTAATATCAAACCTGAAATAGGGTTTAAATTGTTTGGTGTTGCGTTGTGCATCTATAACTACAGGGTCGGTTTGCTGTTGTGATAACAGCGTGTCGTATGGGGTGTAACGCTGTCCACCACCGAAAGTAATTTTGCCACCTATGCCGATGGTGTTCAGACGCTTTTTGCCCCATTTGAATTCTTTGGTACCCAGGGCATTCAGAATGTAATTGCCGTTAAAATCGCTGTTGTAATACTTGCCGTTGCTGCCCTGCAGGCGCGAATCGTAGAGCGATGCGCTGAACATAAAGAACCAGTTATGGGTAAAGAATTTTTCGAGGGTGAACTCCAGGCCCATGTTTCGGCCAAGGCCTTTGCTTTGTAGTTTGCCGGGAAAAAACCTATCGAAGCCACTACCCTCGTTCAGCATGTTGTAAGACGATGCAAAGGTATCTACCGGTAGGCCCCATAACTGCTGAAAATAGGCTTCAGCCTTAATACGGATATCCTGTTTAAAGAAAACATCGTAGCCGGCCACTATGTGCAGGCTGCGCATAAAATCGAGGTTCTTGTTGTATTGCTTGCCGTTGGCATCCTGTATAAAATACTGGTAAACGGGTAACAACTGTGAGTGCAGACCAGTACCAAAGGCCAGGCTCTGGTTAGGCTTAAACTGGTACTTAACCGAGAAGCGCGGCTCTACACTCCAGGAGTGATTGAGCGTAAAATACTGCCCATGCAAGCCTACCACGGTGCTTACCTTTTCGTTCACAGCATATTTCCATTGGGCATACGGTTGAAATAAAAGGTGAAAGCCATCGCGGTTATCCAGCCGCTTCTGCCAGGTATAATTAGCCAGTCCCTTTTCAAATTGCGGCTCCAGCAGGTTGCTATCTACAAAGAGCGGCTGCAAACCCTCGGTAACCAAACCATAGCGCACCGAGCTGCGCGAACTCACTTTATTGTTGCGGACAAAAGAGGCAGTGTAGCGGGTGTTTACAAAGAAGTATTCAAGCTTGCGGTACATACTATCTAATACAAAGTTGCCGGTCAGGCTATCTACATGGCGTATCACGCGGTCGAAATGATTTTTGTTGTACTGTGTAGAAACCGCAAACGACACCTTGGAATATTCGTGGTCATTTACCTGGTGGGTGTAAGTAAGGCCTAGTACACCAAGCCCCGCCCGGAAGTATTCGTCCTGGTCTTTGCTGGCATATATATCGCGTTTCTCAGGTTTCTGGCGGGTGCTGGTTATAAAGTTAATCTGCGAGTAGCCGCCGATGGCAAACAGCGAAAGATTGTCACCGTTCTTTAAAGGAAAGTTCATTTTAAACTGCAGGTCTTCGTATTTCGGGATGGCTTCAGTGCCTATATCTATACCCAATTTTACAAGCCCCTCCAAAGTAGCGTAGCGGGCATTGAAAATGTAACTTGATTTGCTCTTCTTACTAAACGGTCCCTCACCAAATACTTCGGCGCCCATTATACCAAGCTGAGCTGTGTACTCATGGCGTTGGTTGTTGCCGTTCTTCATTCGTATATCGAACACGCCGGAGATGGCATTGCCAAACTCGCCGGGGAAGGCCCCCGTAAGGAAATCAGAGTTGCTGAGCATGCGGTTGTTGAGGATAGCTACACTACCACCGGTGGCACCTGCTACTGCAAAGTGGCTGGGGTTAGGTATTACTATATTATCTACCCGATAAAGCAAACCGAAAGGAGAGTTACCGCGGATAACAAGGTCGTTACGGCTATCATCGG
>DATGXP010000418.1:0-5386 GCA_035298845.1 Chitinophagales bacterium | reverse complement strand
CAACGGTGGCGCGCAACCCGGTGGCTCAGGTTATGGGGGCGGTGCACGTGGTACCGGTCTGGCTGGTCAGGGAAACAGCGGCTCATGGGGTGCTGGTTACTGGTATCCTGGCGGTGGTGGTGGTGCAGGTGGCTCTGGTTCAACTAACCCTGCACATGGGGGCATAGGTATACAATGCGCTATAACAGGTACTAATTATTATTGGGCAGGTGGTGGTGGTGGTGGTAGTGGTGGTGGTGGCTCAAACGCAACCGGCGGCTCGGGTATAAATGCTGGAGCTAATGGTACTGCAGCCTGTGCGGGATGTTGGGCACAAGTACCCGGCGGCAATGGTGGAGCAAATACCGGTGGCGGCGGTGGCGGCGGATCGCACTATAATGCCAGCAATAACGGTGGTAATGGCGGCTCGGGTATTGTTGTGGTAAGATACATGGAAGGAACCTGGAGCAGCAGCAATACAGCTGTGGCTACGGTTAATGCCAGCGGTGTTGTAACCGGCGTATCTGCCGGCACCGCAACTATTACCTATACGGTAGGTTCGGGTGCATGCGTGGCAACTTCATCGCGCACAGTTACTATAGGAGCCCCTGCGGTACCACAAGCAGTAGGTAATATTACGTTAGGGCCAATTCCATCCATTAACGGAGCAACCATATTGCCCGATGCTAACATAACGGCATCAACATGCCATCCTGGTAATGCTAACAGCTGTAATACATCTGGTGGAGATGGGCACGAGTCGTGGAGAGGCCGGTTGTTTAATTCAAGCGCTGGTGTGCAGGGTTGGGCCAGTACCTCTCCTTTTACCGGATGCTGGTGGCAGGCAGATTTAGGCAGTGTAAGGCCGGTTAACGGTATATCTTCGCAAATAAGAGGAGATTGTTGCCCCGACCAGCGTATGGGGTCATACACTGTAAAAACGAGTATAGACGGAGTTACATGGTTTGATGTGCCCGGAACTTTTAACGGCAACCCTACCAATGGTGATTACACAGTTGTAACTAATTGGTTTGGTCAGTATAACGCGCGCTATGTTAGGGTTTATCCTATAACATGGGGCGGCCACCTTACAACACGCATAGAGGTTCACTCTATACCGGAAGGTAGCAGTGCAAGTGCACAAACCGTGTATGCCAGCGCGGAAATATCTTCTGGTTCTAATACGGTTAGATGGTGGGATGCAGCATCTGGTGGTAGCTTATTAGCCACAGGTCAGTTTGCAGGGTTTAATATTACAGCTAACACAACCGTATATGCCGAAGGTTATAACAGCAGCACTGGATGTGCTTCTTCTTCAAGAACTCCTGTATTACTTCGCATAAACGATATTTACGGTGCTGGCCCTGCCGGTGTGGGTAATACAAACAGTAAATCAGATCTTAACTTATGGCTTAACGCCGATGCACTTGGCCTTGCCAACGGAGCTGCCGTAAGCAGCTGGACCGACCAGTCGGGCACTGGTAATCACATGGTGCAGTACAATGGTGGTAATCCTACTTACATTACTAACTCTTTAAACAGCAGGCCAATTGTTAGGTATGATGGTAATAACTACACCTATACGCCTACTAATTTTAATAACCCGTACACTATATTAACTGTTTCTAAAAACACGGGCTCTTCCCGCTTTATATCATCAGTTAACGTTAACTGGTTGCTGGGCACATGGGGCGGCACTAAAGATGTGATGCACACCGATGGTTGGGTAACTTACCCTGGCACAGGTATAGATGCCAATGCATATATCTGGTCGAGCTATGGTAATAGCCGTGCTACAAGATTTTTTAAAAATGGTGCGGATATTACCGGTAATCAAACCGGAGGGCTTTCTGCACCGGGCCAGCTATCTATTGGCGGATGGTCAAGCGGTTCAGAAAAATCTCCGGGCGATGCAGCTGAGATTGTATTGTTTAAAAACGTGCTCAATGCTGCCCGTCAGAATATAGTAGAAAACTACCTGGCAGCTAAATATGGTCTTGCAAATTCTAATGATGTATATGCAGGCGATATTGCAGGTAACGGAGAATGTGACTTTGACGTGGCAGGTATTGGCCGCGAAAGCAGCGGTATCCACGAGCAAACACGCTCGGGTGGTTTATACCTCACCAACTCGGCATTCCCCGGATTTTTACAAAACAACGGCGACTATTTGATGATAGGAAGAACAAGCAGTACTACCGCATGGGAAACCAGCGACCTTACGGCTTGTGCCTCTCCGGCTATTACCCGCCGCTTATCGCGCATCTGGTATTTCAGCAAAACCGATGTGGGTGGCAACGGTGGTAATGTTACGCTGCGTTTTAGTTTCGATGATTTAGGCCTGGGTACACCTGCCGCGGGTACATATCACCTTATAAGCCGTGCTGCCAACAGCGGCAGCTTTACAAGTGTGACAACCGGTACAATTAGTGGTAACGGAATTAACTTTACCATTAATGCATCATCGCTTAGTAATGGTCAATATACATTGGGTTACGAGAGCGAAACCCCGCGTGCGCTTACTTTTAGTGCTCCTTCGGCGCAATACGTAACTGTTCCGGCTTCGGCAAGCATTACAAGCGGCTCGGTGGCCACTGTAGAGGCATGGATTAATCCTTTAGCTACCCAATATGACGCGACTTATAATGGTATTCTTTCGGTTGGTCCGCGCAGCACTTGTTCTAACTCTTTACTATTAAGTATTAATAGCTCGTTGGTACCTACTATGGCCAGCTGGTGCGCTGATATCACCAATGGTACAGTACCACTTACCGCCAACGTATGGAATCACCTGGCAGTAGTAGTAAACGGAACTTCGGTTAATTTTTACATAAACGGCAACCTAACACAAAGTGCCACGCTGAGCGCAACGCCTAATTTCTTAACCGGTCAGCTGAATATTGGTTGTACGGATAATCCGGGCCGTCACTTCAATGGTAAAATTGATGAAGTACGGGTTTGGAATACAGCTTTAAGCCAGGCCCAGATTCAGGCGCGCATGCATGCTAATATTACAAATTCGGATGCGCTCTGGAATAACCTGACCGCTTATTATAAATTGAATGAGGGTGCTGGTACAAATGTCTGGGACCTTTCTAAAAACAATAATAACGGTACGCTGGTAAACGGCCCTTCTGTTACCAGTCTTTATACTGCCGGGCCTTCTATTAGCGGTACAACTACGGTTTGTCAAAACACTACTAATACATATACTTTAGCTACTACCAATCCGAACACAAGGTTGGTATATAACTGGAGCGTAGCAGGTGGTACTATCAATAGCGGACAAGGTACTGCATCAATCAGTGTTACCTGGACAAGTGCAGGTAGCCAGTCGGTAAATTGCACCGTTACTCATTCTAATGAGTGCCAAACAGAAACAGCCACTTTGCCGGTTACCGTGCAGGCACCATCTAATGCCGGTACTGTGGTTCAAACACCGGCCAGCGGCTCTCATGTATGTGCCGGCGCAAATGTGAACTATACTACCTCGGGTACTACAGGCACTTTCAATTATTTCGAATATCAATGGAATACTACTGCTGGTGCTTACTCCGGCTCGTGGATTACCAGCAATCCGGGTAACTGGACATCCGGGTTAAATGGTGCTTCTATATTGTACGTGCGGGCTGTATATACCAATGGGGTTTGTCCGGCGGCTGTATCCGCACCGGTAAACGTAACAGTAGACGCTCCATCGGTTGCAGGAACGGTTACCCAAACACCTGCATCGGGCACATCGGTTTGCGATGGGGCCAATGTTAACTATAGCTATTCAGGCGGTACAGGCACTTTTAATTATTTCGAATATCAGTGGAATACCACAGCAGGTGCTTATTCCGGCTCGTGGATAGCAACTAACCCGGGTAACTGGACCGCCGGCCTCAATGGCGCCTCTGTTCTTTATGTAAGAGCAGTAGCTACAAGCGGAGTGTGCCCGTCAGCAGTATCTGCACCGGTAAATGTAACTGTTAATCCAAATCAACCGGTTAGCGTAAGTATTGCTCAATCGCCGCTGGGTACTATTTGTGCAGGCACTAACGTAACCTTTACTGCTACACCTGTCAATGGTGGCGGCAGCCCTGCTTATCAGTGGAAAAAGAACGGCAATAATGTGGGAAGTAACAGTGCTTCCTATAGCGATGCCGGATTAAATAACGGCGATGTAATTACGTGTGTATTAACCTCTAACGCAACCTGCGCAACCAGCAGCCCGGCTACTTCTAACGCTATTAGCATGACGGTTAATCCTAACCTTCCGGTTAGTGTAACTATTGGCGCTTCACCAGCAGGTGCAGTATGCTCGGGCACCAATGTAACCTTTACTGCAACCCCTACCAATGGTGGAAGCACTCCGGTTTACCAGTGGAAGAAAAACGGTAACAACGTAGGCACTAACAGCACTACCTATAGCGATGCTGGCTTGGTTAGTGGCGATGTTATTACCTGTGTGCTTACCTCCAATGCGGCCTGCGCAACCGGTAGCCCGGCAACATCTAATGCAATATCTGCAACGGTTCATCCGCCTTCGGTAGGTGGCAATGTATTTAGCTCTCAAACTATATGCTACAATACACCAATGGCAGATGTAGGCCTGGTGGGCCAAACCGGTAACGTTATCAAATGGCAAAAATCGAATGACAACTTTGTAGGCAATGTAGTGGATATCGCGAGTACATCAAGTGTACTTACCGGTGCATCACAGGGTAACCTTACCTCCGATACGTGGTTCCGTGCAGTAGTACAAAGCGGTGCAGGTTGTGCTACCGCTAATTCTGGTACGGTTAAAATAACCGTAGCGCCTGCTGCATCGGGTGGTACACTGGCTACAGCACAAACTATCTGTGCTGGCGTACAAATGGCCGACCTTTCGCTTTCGGGCTACGTAGGCGGTATAGTTAAGTGGCAAAAATCAAGTGATAACTTTAGCAGTAACATAGTAGATATAGCTAACACCTCGGCCACCTTAACGGGTGCATCGCAGGGAGCTCTTACGCAGGACACATGGTACCGCGTAGTGGTGCAAAGTGGTGGTGGATGTCCGGAAGCTTTATCTACAGTGGTTAAAATTACGGTTAATCCAACGCCTAATGTGAGCAACTTCGGTGTTGCCAGCGGTCCTATATGTGCCGGTGGTGTCGCCACTGTTACTGTGAACTCAACCTCTCTTGTGGCCGGTACTTATACGGTTGCTTATACGCTTACCGGTGCCAATGCAGCTAACGGCCTTACCGCTTCTGTTGTAATGTCTGGTAACACAGGTTCATTCAGCACCGGGGTGCTGAATTCTACGGGTACTACTACTATAACTGTTAACTCAGTGCAGAATGCTTCGGGTTGCAGCGCGCCTGTAACTACCAACAATACTGCCAGCGTGGTTATAACTTCCGGCCCATCGGTTTCAATT
>DATGXP010000417.1:0-1848 GCA_035298845.1 Chitinophagales bacterium | reverse complement strand
GTAACCCTCATCAACTATACCTTCGATACCGTAGGGCTTGGCTATACTATAACTATCAATGCACAGGTTACCAATTTCGATTCTGTTCCCTTCAACGGGGTTATCGATTTTGGCCTTCGTACCGATAACTATATACTTACTAACTCAGCTGTATTTAATAAGCCCCCCTTTAGCGGCAATACAAGTACCGTTACATTATATCCATACGAAACTGTACCCTCAATCTTCAGTGTAGATATCGACCCTCAGTATTTTACACCCGGCCCCGATGTGGTGGTGGTGTGGCCTATCTGTACCGGAAACATTGTCGACTCCATAGTAATACCAATACTGGTAGAGGCCCCCAATGGCATTGCCGGGCACGAAGACCCTCTGTTTAGTTACATGGTGCTTAATAGCCGCATTTTCATCCGCAACTTCGATGCCTCTACCAACTTTCAACAGGTAAGAATTTATAACCTTATGGGGCAGCAATTATCTACCCTGCAATCCGATAACATTACCGAGGTTCCGCTGCCCGCTCTACCCAAAGGCATCTACCTGGCCGAGTTTATTGCTGCCAACGGCAAGCGCCGGCTTATACGGTTCTTCTATTAATCGCTGTATTTATTCCATTTCCTTCTCCACAGGTGGAGAAGGGGTGTCGCTTCACGCAGTGATGTGACGGGGATGAGGCATCAAATGCCGACAGGCAAAGCCATTTATTCACCCTTTTTACACAATCCCTCATTAGCTGTTTATCCATCTTTTGTAATCAGCGCTTTTTCATACATTCGGCATTCAAACAAAATCCGCATTGATGAAAAAACTGCTACCCTTGTTAGTATTCCTTTGTTCGCAATTGGTGTACGCTCAAACACCTATTACTTTCGCCATCACCGATTTGCCGGCCGCCAACTCAATACTGCGTATTGGTGTAGATACCGTGCCACTACCGGCTATCAACTTTGGCAACAAAGGCGCAAACCAGTTTTACGATTTCAGTAATCTGTCGCTGTATAAATATGATACGGTTGAATTCAAAACCCCAAACAATAGTCAGTTAACTGAATGTCCACAGGCCGATGTTGCAGTAACCACCGATGGTATCAATTTCCTGCTTACGAATACCGATAATGGTAACAATAAATTGATACTTGAAGGTTTTCAGGGTCAGCTTACACCCGGCAATACTATCACTGCCGCATATACCGACAATGCAAATTACGATAAACCAGAAATACACCGTTTCCCCACCAACTACCAGACTAATTTTAGCGGTAATGCTTACCTGCAAAAAACAGTTGCCGGCAGTTCGGTTGGCCAGCCGGGAGTTAGCCAGGTGCGCCTTACAATTACTACCGCATATACCGATACGGTAGATGCCTGGGGCATAGTAAAAACACCGGTAGGCACTTATAAGTGCCTGCGCAAAAAGCGCAAAGAAACTACCCGCACACAAATTGAGGCGCAGGTGTTTCCTCCTTTCTGGACAAATGTTTCCGATGATACAAAAACAACTACGCGCTACCAGTATCTTACCAAAGAAGCCAAAGGCAGTGTAGTTACCTTCAGTTACGATACAGGCAATGTTTTGCAATCGGTTAGCTGGGCTACCGTATTGCCTAACGTACCTATAGCAGGATTTACTTATAGTGTAGGTTCTGCCGGCGCGGTTACATTTACCGATACTACCGATAACGCTACCTCATGGGCCTGGACCTTCGGCGATGGCGGCACCTCTACCCAACAAAACCCCAACCACACCTATGCAGCCAACGGCACTTACACCGTGTGCTTAATTGCCACCAATGCAGGCGGCAGCAGCACACAGGTTTGCAAGCAGGTTGTTATCAACAATATTGCAGT
>DATGXP010000416.1:0-5085 GCA_035298845.1 Chitinophagales bacterium | reverse complement strand
AGTGCAGCGGATTCCTTCTTCAATAGGAACCATTGGGCGCTTGAGCAGTTTTTTCATTTTATCGATATCGGGGCGACGGCGGGTCATATCCCCTTCTGCCAATGGCGGCAGGTGGACAATTTCGGATTTAGAACCGGTGATAGAGATAATCATTTTAGCCAGGTCGAGTACCGTTACTTCAAAATCGCTGCCAATGTTCACGGTATCGTTCAGGTGTACGTTTTCGTAAAAAGCGGCGGCACATGCATCTACATTATCATCGCGGTAGCAGAAGGTGCGGCTTTGCAGGCCATCGCCATACACCGAAATTTTTCTGCCTTCTAAAGCAGCTTTGATAAACTTGGTCATTACAAAGTCGCCGCTTTGCTTAGGGCCATAAGTATTGAAGAAACGGAAGATGGTATAGTCGAGATTATACTCTTGCTTGTAAGAGCGGAGGAATGCTTCGCCCACATTTTTTACTACTGCATACGGTAACCGCGAGTTAAGCGGTGTGGTCATTTCATGCTGCGGGTGTTCGAAAGGTTCGCCGTAAACCTCTGATGATGATGAGAAGAAGATGCGCTTTACACCGGTGTTTTTACACAGGTCGAGGATGTATTTAAACCCATTGATATCGTTCAATACAGATACGGGATTTTCGAGCGTGCGTTTTACGCCTACTACCGCTGCGTAGTGAAACACGTAATCAAACTGATACGATGTCATAATGCCGGCAATATCACGGTATGAGTTTACATCGCACTTTACATATTTCCAGTTGTTCAGCGGGTTTGCCTCCGGCAAGCGCTTAATGTTGCCGGTAGAGAGGTTATCTACTATCAGCACAAAGTTATCGGGGTTCTCAATCAGCTTATCTACCATTGTGCTGCCTACAAAACCCGCACCACCGGTTACCAGTATCCTATTCTTAAATCCACGTGTCATGCCCTTATGATATTAATTCCAGTAAATATTTTCCGTAACCGCTTTTCAATAATGGTTCTGCAAGGGCGCGCAGCTGCTCTTTAGAAATAAAGCCCTGGCGCCATGCCTCCTCTTCTATACAACCTACTTTAAGGCCCTGGCGTTGTTCTATTACCTGTACAAACTGCGAAGCCTGCATCAGTGAGTCGAACGTACCGGTGTCTAACCAGGCTGTACCTCTATCCAGTATACCTACCTGTAGTTCTTTCTGCTGCAGGTACTCTTTATTTACATCGGTAATTTCGTATTCGCCGCGGGGACTTGGCTTCAGGTTTTTGGCTATCTCTACCACATTGTTATCGTAGAAATAAAGGCCCGGCACCGCGTAGTTGCTCTTTGGTTCCTTGGGTTTCTCTTCTATAGATATTGCTTTGCCCTGTGCATCGAACTCAACCACACCGTAACGCTCGGGGTCAGATACGTGGTAAGCAAATACCACACCCCCTTCGGGGTTGCTGTTAGATTTCAGTAGCTGGTCGAGCCCGCTGCCATAGAAAATGTTATCGCCCAGTATAAGCGCTGCTTTCTCTTTGCCTATAAAATCGGCACCCAGTACAAAGGCCTGAGCAAGGCCGTTAGGCACTTCTTGTACCTTATAAGAGAAGGAGCAACCGAATTTTTTACCATCGCCCAGCAGCCTTTCAAAGTTTGGCAAATCGGTAGGGGTAGAGATAATCAGTATCTCGTTGATACCGGCTTTCATTAACACCGATAGCGGATAATAAATCATCGGCTTATCGTAAATAGGCATTATCTGCTTACTAATTGCGTAGGTTATGGGGTAAAGACGGGTCCCTGAGCCGCCTGCGAGTATAATTCCCTTCATAGCTGTATTGTGCGTGCAAAATAATAAAAATCTGATGCCAGTCTCACCCCTCTGCCTTTGGCATCTCCCCTCTCCAAAAAGAGAGGGGAGAACCGATAGAAGCCAGCTATCCGCTAATCATAAATTTATTTTATGCCTTCCAGCTTGGTTTGCACTTCTTTCACTTTCTCTTTTTGCTTATCTATTTCACCATTTTTGCCGGCGATTCTTTCTTTTATAAGCGCGGTATTGCGGTCTTCTTCGCGAATGGCTTTGTTCTGCGCCTCTATATTTTTATTCTCGTTTACATTATCCTTTTGTAATTTTTTACGCTCATTCTCCAGGTCTTTCAATGTTTGTTTAGCACCTTTGTTGGCGTTAGCATCAGAGGCTGTACGCTCTACCATGCCTTTTTGGGTGGCTATTTTTTCGCTGGTGTTTTCAATCGACTTATTGTTAGCGGCTATGTTATCCTGACTCTTTTTAATAGCCCGGTTGCTCTCGTTTATTCTTTTGGTCGACTTTTCTTCTTCTTTAATAATACCTGCCAGTTCTTTTTCAAGCGCTTTCAGTTTTTCCTGTTCGCCTTTTAATTCTCCTTTTACAGCATCCCGGTATTCACCTGCGGCAAAATCGCGCATGTATTTTTCAATTGCCAGGTTACGGATGCTATCATCAGCGCCCTTGAAGAACAAAGTATCGTTAGCTGTAAACCAGGCTGTAAGGCGCACAGAGCCGGTTATATCTACCAGCTTAGCATATACATTAAATGGTGTGGGAGAGATGTTGGTATTAACCGCAGCAGGCTGCAGGTGTTCCCCATTTATAAATGTGGCTTTGCCCTTGGTTCCCTTACCGGTATAATCCAGCCAGTCTTTCTCTACCTGCCCTATGGCAGCCTGAGGAATTTCGACGGTAAAAGCGGGTTGTACACCTTTGCTCATCGACTCTGAAGCTTCGGTAATTACAATAGGTTTCTGGGCAGCAGCGTTTAAAGCAAGCAAACAACTAAAGGCAAATAATATTCTTTTCATGAATGAGTGGTTTTGTTTTTTTAGAAAGCAATTTTATAGAAATTATTAAATCAGTTACGGGCAAAAATCCAGCGGACCATTTCTTTAAAGGTTACTTTTTTACCGTACATCAAAATACCTATCCGGTATATTTTAGCTGCTATATAGGTGGTAAGTATAAAGCCGCCAATAAGTAAACCTAACGATAGTGCTATCTGCCACCATACCGGCCTGAATGGTAACAAGGCACTCATAACTACCGGCGATGTAAATGGAATGATAGAACCCCAGAAGCCCAGTGAGCTATCGGGGTTATTAATAACATTTACAGCAATTAAAATAGAGATGATGATAGGCACAGTTACGGGTATCATTAACGACTGCTGGTCGCCATCTTCACCTATGGCTGCGCCAATAGCGGCAAATAGCGAGCCATAAAGCAGAAAGCCCCCTAAAAAGTAAATGGGAAAGAAAATCATGATTTGGGTAAATGGCAGGGTAGAGATGTTGTTTACTATAAGCTGCATTTCATCGGCATCCATGCCTCCCGCAGGCACATTACCCATTCCCCCCATTGGCTGGGGGTGAAAAGCTGCGCCAAAAATTACACCGGCTACAATGTTTACCCCAAATATCAGCACTATCCAGAGAATAAACTGGGTAAGGCCTACAGCCCCCACCCCAATAATTTTACCCATTAATAACTGAAATGGCTTTACCGATGAAGTGAGTACTTCTATTATACGGTTTGTTTTCTCTTCCTGCACGCCTTTCATAATCATGGTACCGTAAAAGAAAAGTGAAATGTAAATAGCAAAGCCCATAACCATACCGGCTATACCTGCGGCCTCGGTGTAACCTTTCTTTTCGGTAATATCTTCCAGCGATGAGAAATCGAGTTGGGTTTTGGTTTGCATCCGCTTTTGTACATCCTCATTTATATTCAGCATTTTCATACGCAGCTTATCTACCGCTTCATTCATCCGGTCGTTTATAAACTGCTTTTTCATTACCCCGGGGCGCTCTACATACCGGTAAGCTATAACCGGGTTATTGGGGTTATTGATGTTAAAACCGGCGGGTATGTAAATAATTGCCGAATACTTTTTGTTTTCGCCTTTGTCTTTTGGAAGTGAAGTGGCCAGCTGGTCATATTTATCATCTACCCTGTGAAAGTAAACCGTTTGGTCCTCAGCGTCGGCAAACGACACATCTCTAAACAAGCCACTCTCGTCTACTATAGCCACATCGGTGCGGCCCTGCGGATAAGTGCTAATAAGCACCGAGCCAGCTATAAGGGCAAAAAAACCCAGCGGTGCTAATAGGGTAGTTATAATAAAGCTTTTGCGCTTTACCCGCGTAATGTACTCGCGTTGAATGATGATCCAGATTTTGTTCATAATGTCTATTTACCACTCACTGTTTACCTTCCTGATAAATATTTCATTAATACTTGGCAACAACTCGTTAAATGAGCTTACCTCGGTACCCTGCTCTACAAATAGCTTTAGCAGCGAGTTGCCGCGGTGCTCTTCTTCAAACTTAACTACTATCTCGCCGGGGTTGCGCTCAATTACGTTCAGGTTATTAAGCAGCGCGTTGTTTATTTCGCCGTTATAAGCAATGCGGAATTTATTTTGCTTAAAGCGTTGTTTTAACTCTTTTACTTCACCTTCCAGAATTTTGCGGCCTTTGTTTACCAGCACAATTTCATCGCATATTTCTTCTACCTGCTCCATGCGGTGGGTAGAAAAGATGATAGTTTTTCCTTCGCGACTCATTGCGCGTATTTCTTCTTCTATCAGCTTGGAGTTAATAGGGTCAAGGCCCGAGAAAGGTTCATCTAATATCAGCAACTCAGGGTTGTGTAGCACGGTGGCTATAAACTGTACCTTCTGGCTCATGCCCTTGCTTAGTTCCTCTACATGTTTGTTATACCAGTTCTCTATTTCGAATTTTTTGAGCCAGTGCATCACATTCTCTTTGGCTTGCGCATTGCTTAATCCTTTCAGACGGCCCAGGTAAATAAGGTGCTCACCTACTTTCATTTTTTTATACAGGCCGCGCTCTTCGGGCATGTAGCCAATGTTTTCGGTATGCTTATCGGTAAGTTGTTCGCCGTTGAAAAATATGTTGCCGCTATCCGGGTAAAGAATGCGGGTAATCATTCTTATCAGCGTGGTTTTGCCGGCGCCATTGGGCCCCAGCAAACCAAAAATTTTGCCTTTGGGTATATTAAAGCTTACATCATCGCTGGCGCGGTAAGCCCCGTATTGTTTTATAATATGCTGAAGAGATAGC
>DATGXP010000415.1:0-4914 GCA_035298845.1 Chitinophagales bacterium | reverse complement strand
GGAGGAAGGCGACGCCGACCAACCGAAACTGGTTATATTTATAGATGAGGCCCACCTTATCTTCGAAGAAGCCAGCAAGGCTCTGCTGGACCAGATAGAAACAATTGTAAAGCTAATCCGCTCTAAGGGCGTGGGCATTTTCTTCTGCACACAAAATCCTACCGATATACCTGATGATGTATTGGCTCAATTAGGTTTAAAAGTGCAACACGCCCTGCGCGCATTTACGGCTAAAGACCGTAAGCAAATTAAGTTGACTGCCGAAAACTATCCACTCAGCGATTTTTACGACACAGAAACACTTATTACCTCATTAGGCATGGGCGAAGCCTTGGTTACCGTACTAAGCGAGAAAGGGAATCCTACGCCCCTGGCAGCCACATTATTGCAGGCTCCCCGCTCGCGCATGGATATACTAACCCCGCAGGAGATTGAAACAATAAATGCAACATCGTACCTGGTTAAAAAATACAACGAAGTTATCGACCGCGAAAGTGCTTTCGAGATATTATCAGGCAAACTAAAAGCCTCCAGTCAACCGGCACCGGGGCAGCAAACGGAAACTGTTCAAAATACAACAGCGCAAAAGGAAACTGAAGAAGAACCGGGGATGCTTTCGAAAGGTGTAGGCGCTGTAGGCGATTTTGCCAAAAGCTCTACCGGAAAAATAATTATCCGCGAGGTTACCCGTGGCATACTGGGCATTCTGGGCTTTAGTAGCACAGGCAGAAGAAGGAAGTAATCCTGTTCGTCATTGCGAGGAGTCCGTGCTTTGACGGACGACGAAGCAATCTCCGGAAACAGGCTCTACTCAAACGTATAGGTCTTCTTATTGCACCATACCTTGGTTTGGTAGGGCATTATAGAGTAGGTAACGGCCTCATTATACAGGTTATACTTCTTTACAATCTGGTCGCTTACCTGCACTTGCTCACCAAAGTAAAATGCCTTTAATCTTCCATCCAGGTCCTGGTAAACAATTATATCGTTGTCTACCACATAGCTAAGAGGTATGTAGCGTTCCAGCCAGTATTTTTTACCCTTGTACCAGCACCAGAAGTTTTTGCCTTTATCGGTATATACTATCAGGTTTTCCTTTACGGTTAGGTCCACCGGCTTATCGTTCATCAATGTGATTTCCTCACCATTATAATACACCACCAGTTGCTTCAACTGGCTGATATAGGCTGCAAAGCCTTCACCTACCCAGTACTCGTAAGGCATTACAGTTTGTGTTTCGTGGCTTTGGCCAAACTGGTAATACTTAATGTTGCCATACCAGTCTACATACACCAGCATATCCCGCTCTACCAGAAAATTGAGTGGCTCGTAAGTCTCAACGGTATGTATTTCGCCATGGTAAAACACCTTGAACGTTCCATTTCGTTCTACATAAGCGAAAATGTTATCGCCTGCTTTGGCGCGGGTTATTTCGGTACGCTCCAGCAATTGTGTTTTGCCATTGTAAAATATGTTCAGTTCGTTCATTATGTTGTTCCATAATATCAGGCTATCGCTGTAATAAAGCGAATCTGTTCCCGGCCTGAAAAAATTTTCGAGCGTCTTAAACTCATTGTCATACAGCACCTTTATCTGGTTAAAATTGTTGTATAGCATCCAGTTATCGGTTACATAGTACGCCGGGTCACCATCATTTACAGGATAAACTTTGCCCTTATAGTAAACCTTCAAGCGGTTGTTTTGGCCTATATACCCCATTACACCACTGCGTCCTACCTTGAACGAACGCAAGGGCAGGTTCTCTATATACTTCGATTCGCCACCATCAAATACATATACAAAATTGTTGATGTCCTGAAAAGGTGCCACGCATTGCGATGTTGCTGCAAAGCAGGAGAGGAGGAAACCGGTAAGCAGGACAATACGATACATGAATGGATTTAAATTCAAAAATCAAATTTGCACCGAATAATCGGCAAAATAACCCTTAGTTATGAAACTTTAGGACTTCGCATGTAAGTAAAACCGTTCCTGGCTTATTACTTTCCCTTCCTGTGTTTTAGCTCCGCCGCAAAAGCCTGGCAATCCTTATTGCCAGGGTCGGCAAGGGCGTATATGGTTAATATTTGCTCAACTCCAGCAAGGTTATTTTGCTGTAACATGCCATTGGCATAGCTATAACAGGCCAGCGATATAAAACCGAGCAACCGTTCGTTCATTGCACTAACCTTTTTAGTAGCATTCAAATTAGCTATTTCCTTCCTCCACCAATTTATATCTTGCGTGGTAAATGCTTCTAGCAATTCGTGCTTGCGCGCTTGCTCTTTAGCTACGTCCTTAGATGTAATGCCAGCTTGTTTGCTACTATAGTTATCAATGCTGCCCGTTTGTATAAAAGTAAACGCATCTCTAAAAACCTCTGCCGATGGAAACTCATGCCTACCGTTCCACTCTACCAGATAGTGTAGATGCTGCGAGTTTTTAAATCCCTCATTAAACGAAACCACATCGGTATAATTCATGTCACCAGTGCCGGCAAAACCCAAAAAATCAAGTGGGTGATTAGGTTGAACCGGCAAAGCTGCACCGCAGTAAATTACAGTAGATACTGCCGGGTTAGCTGCTGCTGTGGCTAATGCTACTTTAGCTCCCCCGCTAAACCCGCATAGAGTAATTTTCTTCTTATTTACATTAAACCGGCTCACAGCTTCGTTTACCAGGTTATCTGCTATGGCTTTAGCCTGTTGCAGGTCCATCCCATTTTTACTGTTATTGCTGCCTATTAATATAAGGCCAAAATCTTCTGCAAGGCCCATATACAGGTTAAGTGGCACTGTGCCATCGCCATGTGGGTCGAAAAAAATGATTACCGGTAATACCATTTCTTCCGTAAAGGCTTTTGGTCGGTACAAGGCAAACGATTGTGTTGAATCCATCATCGATATAACCGATGGAATTACAACTCCATTATCCAGTAAATCTGTTTTACCAGATACAGGTTCTGTAACTATTACTGTGGCACTTTTTTCTGGTGCCACAGTTTTAGAATTGCACGACGCCCAACTTGAAATGGAAACCACCACCGAAATAACCTGTATTAATCTGCGCAATCTCATTGTACTATCTGCGTAATCGTTTTGTATTTATCCGTGTCATCATGCCGAAGGCACAGCCGACGTCAACTCCTTCGCCAGCCTGTCGTACTCCGCACGCTTAATTTCTTCTTCTCTTACTTTACGCAGCGCATACGGCATCTCGTAATTAAGGTCCGCAAGGTTGCCCAGTTTTTCAAACTTAAGGGCCGGGTCGTTTAAGAAGTTAACCTTCTTTCTAACCGCATCCGTCAACACAAAACCAATAGTTATCGAATTGGCATTGTTGTTCAGCTCAGGCATTGGGCGCAGCAGCGATATGGTAAGGTATTGGTCCTTATCATCGTTTTGGCTAATAACCGCATCGGCAAAAGTCTTGGTACCATCTGTTTCATGAAACTTGTTATCCAGGTATTTTACCATCGTTTTGGTTATCCAGCGGCGGTAGTTCTGTTCATTAATGATATACTCAAGGTCTACCTGGTTGCGGCTAAGGTGCAGCTCTTTCGAAATCTCCTTTAAATGTTTGCTTGGCTCTTTGCTGCTATAGCGTATAAAATAGAGCTCGTTAAAACCAAAGTGGGTTGGAAGCAGGTTAGCTATGCGCTGAAACAGCATCTCCGGCGAAGTGTTGTATTTTTCCAACAAGCCCACCAGCAACTCTGGCTGCCAGGTAGTTTGAGCAAAAAAGTTTTCCAGGTCCGGTATAAGCAGGTCTTTATTAATATGCAATGCCTGTGCAAAGTAAGCAGCCCTGAAATTGTTCATCACATGGTCGAATGACTCTACCTTCAGCCACGATGTGGTAATGGGACGCTTGTCAATTTTCATGGTGGCAAAGCCCAGCTCTTTGCCAAACAGGAATATCTTCTGTTGTTCAGTTAACCGCGCGTTATATAACAATGTAGGTTGTGCCCCTTTTACAAATACCGAACGGAAACCGCGCAACTTAGGGTAGTCAGAAAAATCGGATTCTTCTAACCGGTAGTTGTATTTCTCCCTCAGCAATTGTGCATATTCTGCCGATGAAAGCTTTTCAGGATTTTGAATATTGTTATCGGCTTTAAACTTCAATACGGCCTCTTCTATATCTTCAAAATAGTTGTCGTTCATTTCCTGGTAACTACGCAGACAACTGAAATAGAAATGCTCCTCTTGCAGGTTATAATTACGGGCAATTTCAAATACCGAATTAATAAGCGCCGAAAGCGATGTAGGCGCATTGGCCATCATGCTCATTAGCAAACCTTTATCTACACCAAAGGTTTCAAATAAAAAGTCATTGATTATTTTCAGATTAAGCACCTGCACCACCGGCGTCAGGTTCTTGTTAATTTTAAGCGATACCAGGTTATCGTAAGTAGTATCCAGCGCCTTGGCAAGTTCATTTATCTTATCGGGCTTGGGGTATTTTTTCCCATTCTCAATTTCGTTCATATACGATACCGATACACCGCTGGCATCCGATAATTGCTGTAGCGATAGTTTCTTGTCAGTTCTTAGCTTTTTTAACTTTAATCCAAAGATAATGCGGATGTTTTCTTCAGTAGTTGTCTCCATATACGTAGTATAATTTTTTTGGGCTATGCAAATAAAGCGGAAATATTCATTTTTGCGAAATTTCGCCATAAATCAATATTTCGCCGTAACTTGATACAGAATAAGATAGCAATTTACAATGCATTTTATGTCAGCGAAATTTCGCTATTTCGTTTTTTATTCCCATTTTCGCGCCGAATTTAAACAGTAGCAAATGGCCACAGCACCCATCATTAGCGGTTTAGAAATAAGCGCACCAATTAGTGACTCATTCTCTGAAATTCTTACCCCGGAAGCACTCAACTTTGTAGTTAAGCTTCAA
>DATGXP010000414.1:0-2477 GCA_035298845.1 Chitinophagales bacterium | reverse complement strand
AAACACATGGCCGTGAAACGTATGTATTATTACCTTTACCCCGCTGTGTGATGCTGCCAGGCGCCCAACGGCCCCGGCTTTGGCAGCGTGGGTATGCACTATGTCCGGTTTATATTCCTCTATGAGTTTACGTAACTTGTTATACGATTTAAAATCGCGGAAAGGGTGCAGCTCCCTATACATTTCGGGTATATACACCGGGTGAAGGTCCAGATTCTTAACTATAAACTCGCTGCTTTCTTCGGCATCATCTTTCATACCCGAAACCAATAGCGTGTCGAACTCTGGTTCGAGATACTTGCTAAGGTAAGCGGCATTAAACGTGGGTCCACCCAGGTTTAAGCGGTTTATAATACGTAGTACACGGGGTCTCCTCACAGCTAAGTTTTATCTACTAAATTGTATTACGGCACTAAGCAAACATAAACTACACCGGTTACGGTGTAATTACCTACCTATTTTTCAACTAAACGGCGGGGGCTGTTTAAAATTAAGGAATCGGGCTTCGACTACTATCAGCCTGACTAAAAACTTACATCATATACTTTTTATACCAGTACTGAAACACCAGTAAGCCCCATAGCGTGGCATGTACATCTTCGGGGTTGTTGCTGTATACTTTCTGTTTCAGGGTTTCTATAGCAGCTACATCAAATATACCTTGTTGCTCTATAAAATTCTTTTCAAGCAATTGCTCTTCTATAAGGGGGCGCAAACCGGTACGCATCCATTTAAGCAGTGGCACCTCGAAGCCATGCTTGGGCCGGCTGAATAATTCTATGGGTAATACATCCCGGAAAGCATCTTTCAATATTTTTTTGCCACCGGTGGCATCTATTTTATAACTAACCGGCAGGCTGAATGCATAGTCTACTACTGTATAATCTAATAGCGGCACGCGTACTTCCAGGCTGTTAGCCATGCTCATCAGGTCAACCTTGGTAAGCATATCATTTGGCAATACCATTTGTGTGTCGGCATACAGCACATCGTTCAGGTCGCCATTTTGTTTTATGGCATCCAACACAAAACTTTTGCGCTTTTCGCATTCGGCAGTGTTTATCTGTGCGGGGTTTTTGAGTAGGGCAGACGCAGCCTGCGCGCTATTAAACGTGCACCAGCGCCAGTACCTGTTAGCGGGCGATAATTGCAGGCCTTCTCCAAAGCGCTGCGCCTGCCGGAACAGGTTACCCCATTTACTATGGCGCGACTTAGGCAGCATTTTGAAAAAAGGAAGGCCAGTGCTGGCTACAAAATTCACGAGGTTATTTTGCCGTGCGCGCATTTCGGCTTTGTGCTTATTGTAGCCGGCAAATAGTTCATCGCCACCATCGCCTGATAAGGCTACAGTTACTTTCTGCCTTGTTTTTTGGCTTAGTATATATACAGCAATGGCCGATGAATCGGCAAAGGGTTCGTCTATATAATCGAGTATAGAGAATATGTTGGCGAACATATCATCATTACTTACCGAGAACACCGTATGGTTGGTGCCGAATTTTTTGGCTACCAGGTTGGCGTATTTTGTTTCGTCGAAGTAAGGTTCATCTTTAAACCCAATGCTGTAAGTATTAAGGTTAGTTACATTTTTTGCAGCACAGGCGGTGATTATAGATGAATCGATTCCGCCACTTAAAAACGCACCCAGCGGAACATCAGCTACCAACCGCCGCTGCACGGCTTCTTCTACCAGCCGCTTGAGTGTTGCCTTTGCCGAATCGTAACTCTCTTTCTCTTTTACTATTTCGCCGGGAGTATAAGGTATGGTATAATACTTATCGGTTTTAATATTTCCCTTACTGTCAATAACAGCATAGCTGCCCGGTGCCAGTTTCTGAATGTTTTTCAGCATGCTGCTGTTGCCCGGTATATAGTTAAGCTGCAGGTATAATGAGAGCGTGTTATAGTCTAATTCTTTTTTGACAGGGAAAGCCAGAATAGCTTTCATCTCGCTGGCAAACACAATCATTTTATCGTCGCTGTAAACCAGCAGGGGCTTAATACCAAAGCGGTCGCGGGCCATGAAAATTTCCTGGGTCTCTTTATCGTAAACCGCAAAAGCAAAGAAGCCATTGAGGTGCTGCAGGCAATCTTTACCCATGCGGATAAACAGCTTAAGCAGCACTTCGGTATCGGATGTAGAATTAAATTTTTCGCCCGAAAGAAATTGTTCTTTCAGCTCGCGGTAGTTGAAAATCTCTCCGTTGAAGATGATGGTATAGCGGCCGCTATCATCGGCCATAGGCTGGTTGGCAATACTCGATGTATCTATAATAGAAAGCCGCGCGTGGCCAAAGCCTATGTGTGGCGAAAGGGTAACGGTCTCCTGCAAGTCGGGCCCACGTAGCGCCAGCGCCTTCATAGCGCCTTGCAAAAAGCTATCGAGCCGGTGGGTGGGTTCCTTCGAAAAATATCCTGCAATGCCGCACATAATTGTCTTACGACTATAGTTCCTTTCTTAACCGCGCTACCGGTAT
>DATGXP010000413.1:0-2158 GCA_035298845.1 Chitinophagales bacterium | reverse complement strand
TGGGGTAAAATCTGATTTTTAATGGTTGTAATTCCACGTTGCAAAATTTCGGTGGTGAAATTCGCAGTATGAAAGCCAGGCTGGTAGCGCAATACAGCGCATCCATACATAAAGCTACGAAGTAAAACAGGAAGGTATTATCAAACGAAAAGTTACGCTTGATTTACGCTCGCTTAGGGTGCGTTTCGATGCGTTTTGCTGCGGTGTTGTAAAGCCGCCAATTCCGCTCAAAGTCAATACTGGCGCGGGTTTTCGGTAAATTGCGGTTTGTTGCAATATTGCCCTTGCGGAAAGAGAGGGATTCGAACCCTCGTTAGCCTTGCGACTAAGACAGTTTTCGAGACTGTTCCATTCAACCACTCTGGCATCTTTCCTTTTACCTGCTTTGCAGGTGCAAAGTAAGTTGGGTTTGTGTTGAGGTGCAAATTTAATAAACCGTTTAAAATGCTCCTATCGAATTAAATTCAGGGGCGGCACAAGGGAACCTCTGTATGTAAAAATTAGTTATTTTTTTAAGGCACTACAAATATGTTTGTATCCTTGCGCTGCAAAATGAAAAAGGTACAGTAGACCCATGAGATCCCATACCCCATACCATTTATTGGCCAAGGCGATTGCCAGCTACTGCATGGTGGTGTTTTTGGGGTTTTCGCTATACGGCGCACAATTTACGCAGCTAAATAATGGTCAGATTTTAGCAAGCGGCCTGAAGAAAGGTGTAGCTCTTATAAGTGCCGATGGTAAAACCCACAACCCGTTTAGCTCCCCCCTTAAATCAGAATCTGTTTGCGAAGAGCTGGAGTTTGAAAGCGAAACCGAAACAGGCAACGATATTGATATTGAAAGTTTATTTCAGATTGTTTCTGCCAAAGAGAGTTTACTCTTTAGTGTAGAAAGCAATTTATTCGAACAGCTGACGCTGTCTATCCAAAACCGCCCCTCGGTATCTTTGTATGTGCTTTTCCATAGCTGGAAGGGCTATTTAGCTTAATCTTCTTTTTTACACGGCAACCGGTAGCCCCTTACACGGCTTTATTGTTTGCTTTTGGCTGCGCGCCTATGCGCCGCTAACCGGTATTTAGTTCCCATTCAGTTTATTAAATCAAAAAATCATCATGAAGAGGATTGCATTTTTTATTAGTACCACACTTGTATTGCTGCTATCGGCCTGCAACCACCACGAGCAGGAGAAGGAAGAAACGCCCAAGTTTTTAGTAACCAGCCCTATGGAGATGGATACCATGATTTACAAAGAATATGTATGCCAGATACATGCCAGCAGCCATATTGAGCTGCGCTCGCAGGAGAAGGGCTACCTGCAGGATATATATGTAGATGAAGGCCAGCATGTAAAAAAAGGCCAGCTGATGTTCCGTATTATGCCGGTGCTGTATGAGGCAGAGATGGAGAAGGCGCAGGCCAATGTAAGCTTTGCCGAAATTGAATACCAAAACACCAAGAACCTGGCGGATAGCAACATAGTAAGCAAGAAGGAACTGGCCCTGGCCAAAGCTACACTTGATAAAGAGAAGGCCGAGCTATCGCTGGCAAAGGCTCATTTAAGCTTTACCGAAATACGCGCCCCGTTTGATGGTATAATGGACCATTTTTATGAGCGGCTGGGTAGCCTGGTAGATGAAGGTGCTTTGCTTACTACCTTATCTGACAATAGCAAGATGTGGGTTTACTTTAATGTGCCCGAGGCTGAATACCTGGACTATGCTACCCTGGCTAAAAAAGAGGGCAAGCAAAAGGTAGAACTGCAAATGGCCAATGGCAAAATTTTTGATCAAAAGGGAATAGTAGAAACCATAGAGGCCGACTTTAATAACGAAACCGGTAACATAGCTTTTCGTGCTACGTTCCCCAACCCCGGCCAACTACTCCGCCACGGTGAAACCGGTAATATACTAATGCCTGTATATCTGAAAAACGCACTGATAATACCTCAAAAGGCAACGTTTGAAATACTGGATAAGAAATTTGTATACGTGCTGGATGAGCACAATGTGCTTAAGGCAAAACAAATAAGCATAGGCCAGGAGTTGCCGCACCTGTATGTAGTGGCCGGCGGTGTAGGCCCTACAGATAAAATACTATTGGAAGGCCTGGGCAAAGTGAAGAATAATGAAAAGATAGATGCCGAGTTTGTGCCCTT
>DATGXP010000412.1:0-1763 GCA_035298845.1 Chitinophagales bacterium | reverse complement strand
CATAGTTTATTTCTAAAAATTATCGCCGTGGGCTGTTAAGTTGTATTCGCTGGCAAAAGCTTGTAATTGCGCGCGTTGATTGTTTTCGTTCTTAGTAAAGGTAGCACAGGCAAAAACATTAAGCCCCATCAGCAGGGCTATACCTGCCGCTACGCGCAGTATGCTAGCTTTAGAAATCTGTGTGCTGTCCTTTACCCGCGCCAGTGTTTGGTTATAAAAACCGGCTGGGGCCGTAGCACGCTCTACGCGCTCTACAGAAGACAGAACATCATTTACCCATTGCTCCCTTTTGTGGCTCATAACATTTAGATGCCACCGCCACAAAAAACCTGCGTTTTACCTTTCGTTTTCTTCGTAATAATCGCTCAAAATCTTTTTCAGGTTCTGTTTTGCCCTAAAAAGCAGCGATTCTACTGCCGAAACAGACATTTGGGTGGCATCACTTATTTCCTGGTAGCTCAGGTATTCTATTTTGTTAAGGGTAAAGGCTATCCTCTGGTTCTCCGGCAATTGCTCTATGGCTTTAAACAGGTGGGCAGCCCGCTCTTTGTTCTCTAACAATACACCGGGGTGTACAAAGTCGGGGATATGTATGCGGGGCTCATTGTCGTGTTCACCAAAAATGCTTTTTACAAAGGCAAAACGTTTTTTTCTCTTTTTGCCGCGCAGGTGGTCAAGCGATTTGGTTACGCAAATGCGGTATATCCAGGTAGAGAGTTTCGATTCGGCTTTAAATCCCTGTACTGAGCGGTGAACTTCTACAAACACTTCCTGCGCTATGTCTTCGGCATCTTCCATATTATGCAATACTCCCAGGCAGGTGTTGTATACCCTATCCTGAAAATTCTGCACCAGCCATGCAAAGGCCTTCTCATTGCCTTGCTGTAGTTGTTGTATCAATAACTCTTCGTTCAAAATATGGGGTGTTGCTTTCGGCAACAAACCTACATAGCCACTACCTGATATGTGTTACAGTAAAGCTCAAAAAAGTTATAAAATTCAAATACACGTAAAAACATTATTAATACATGTCCGCAGGTTTTTGCAGCTATTGGCGTCTAAGCATTAGTATTGTATAACAACAAACCCAATACCCACTATGATAATTACCAAACCCTTTTCTGCCCTGGCGGTTGCCCTTTTATTTACTGTAGCATTACATGCGCAGGTTACAGACCCGGCTATTACCAGCTGGATATTAAACGTAAACAACACTACCGGTTACAGCGGCCTTAGTGCCAATGTGCAGCAGGTAAACTATACCAGTACCGATGTATATGTAACCTGCACCTGTATACCCGGCTACGATATTGGTCCGTGGGCCGGTAACCCCAACACACCGGCTAACCAGAATTTCTGTTTTAAAATTACGCGCACACCAGCCGAAAAAACGGGCACAAAAACAAATACCGGCCTCGGGCATATAGGTGTATGGACTAATGGTGTAAGTATATTTAATGCCAAAGATGCTTTCTCTTATAACAATGGCGGCATTTGGAACCAGGATGCTTACCCTAACGAGGGGATTAGTTTTGATGATTGCCTGGGCCACCCGGCGCCTAACGGTGAATATCACCACCACGTAAACCCGCGGTGCCTGTATGATGACCAGGCTGCCACCGTGCATGCACCGCTTATTGGCTATGCTTTTGATGGGTTTCCTATTTATGGCGCTTATGCTTACGATAACCCCAACGGTACCGGTGGCATTACCCGTATGCGCACGGGCTATCGTTTGCGCAATATTACCGACCGCACTACAC
>DATGXP010000411.1:0-3228 GCA_035298845.1 Chitinophagales bacterium | reverse complement strand
TGCTTAGCGGTATGCGTGGAGGTGCCTTCGCGCAACAGGCGATTGCTAAAATCCGCCACCAGGTTTTTCTCTTCAAACCATTTGCCTGCCTTAAACATCAATTCTACCTTTACCACATCCTGCTCGCCTTCGTTCAGCAGGTAAACGTCCACACCGTTATCCAGTGTAACTTTATCTATCTTAGGCAGGGTAAGCTTATCTATTAAATTTATTGCGGGAGCCTGTGCTCTGTTCATGTTCACTATTTTTCTTTTACTGCCTTAGCTTAATGGTTGCTGTAATACTTAATGGTGCTGCTCTTTTCCTTTTGGAAAATGCTGGCAGCTGCTTGTTGCAGCGAATCGGATGTAATAGCCATATATCTGTCAACTTCGCTATTTATTGCGCCGGCATTGCCCAGCATTTCAAAATAGGCCAGGTTCATAGCGCGGTTCAGGATGTTCACTTCTCCAAAGGTTACGTAGGCCTCTATCTTGTTCTTTACCTTAGTTAGTTCTTCTTCCGATACTTTGTTATTTACAATCTCCTCCAGCACTTCTGTTACTGCTTTATCAGCAGCATCCATCGATACATCTTTTGCCAGGCGGCCTTCTACCATCAGCAATCCGGCATCTACTGTTTCGGTACTGTAGGCGCTAATGCTGCTGAACAACTTTCTCTCTTTTACCAATTGCTGGTACAGACGCGATGAATCGCCGGTGCTCAAAATATCGCGCAGCAAATCAGAGGCATAGAAGTTAGCATCTAAACGCGCGCCCATCTTGTAGGCCTTGTAAAGGGCATGCACCGGCACATCGGCTTTAATCTCAAGTATGCGCTCTTCGTTCTGTAAGGGCTCTTGTGGCAGGTTGCGGATTATCTTCTCTCCCGCCGGTATTTCGCCAAACCACTTTTCGGCCAGTTTTTGCACTGCACCGGTTTTTACATTGCCGGCTACTACCATCACTGCGTTATTGGGGCGGTAATATTTAAAGTAAAAATCTTTAGCCGATTGCATTTTAACCTGTTCTATGTGTTGCAGGTTAAGGCCTATTACAGGCCACTTATACGGGTGCACTTTATATGCCAGGTCGCACATCTTGTGCCACACATCGCCATAGGGCTGGTTGATATAGTGCTCTTTAAACTCCTCCATTACCACGTTCTTCTGCGTGGTCAGGCTTTCCTCTTCAAAGGCCAGTGAAAGCATACGGTCGCTCTCCAGCCAAAAAGCAGTTTCCAGGTTATTGGCGGGCAGTATGTCGTAGTAGTTGGTTATATCGTTGCTGGTAAAGGCATTGTTCTCGCCGCCGGCATTTTGCAGCGGGGTGTCAAACTCAGGTATATTCACCGAGCCCTCGAACATAAAATGCTCGAACAGGTGGGCAAAACCGGTCTGTTTAACATCTTCATCGCGCGAACCCACTTTGTAAAGGATGTTTACTGCCGCCATAGTGGTGGTAGGGTCCTCGTGCACTATCACCTTAAGGCCGTTCTTCAATACAAATTCTTCAAACTTTATCATGCATCAAATTAAGGGGGCAAAATTAGCTATTTTGGTTAGAGAAAGAGGATTGATTTAGAAGTATTTAAAGAGCAGATGTGTATAAACTACTGACAATTCCTATATTACATACTCATGTTAAACGAGCAAGAATTTATTGATAAAGCCAGACAAGAACTACAGATCCCTACATTTGAATTAACCAAGCAATATTTGGCGGTATTGCAAATACAAATGGATAATGGGATTGCTGCTGTTGCGCGTGTGAACATCAACCACTCAACAAACCTTGTTGCCGTATATTTTAAAGTTGTGAAAGAGGATTTTTTTGTCGTTGTTAATGTCACAAAAAGCCCTGACCTTAAAATTGATTGGGTGTGGATCGAATTGGGACACAGAGTGTATCTAACAGCTACTTCTGAAGAACTTGATTTCTCCCAATTGTCGGGCTTTTTGACCCTAACACCTTTAACAGGATGGTCTAAAGGAGATTTGCAGCCAAATAATAAAATGCATTATAAGTTTAGCCGCGTTTCTTTCGAGCTTAACAAAGAACTTCCATTCGATTTAGAGGAAAAACTGGAGGATTTAGTAACCGCACTTGAAAACGATAGCGAAGGAATAATCAACCTTTCTAAAGTAGCTTATATCTCCATTGTTGTTTATAGGTATCAATATGTTAGCGGTAATGCAGGTATAGAGTTAACCAGCAATATGATAAACAGGCTTGCAAAACTTAACCTGGGAATTAGCTTTGACCAATATATAAGCGGTAAAGCAATAGAATAGTCTTAAGATAATATTCTATTGCTTTTTGCACTCAACGAGTAATAAATTAACTTCGATTTTATGACAATCAAAAATATAGGCGTAGCAGGCGCGGGTGCCATGGGCGCGGGTATAGCACAGGTATTTGCACAGAGTGGTTTTACCGTGGTGTTGTTTGATGTAAACGCGCCGCAGCTGGATAAAGCCAAAGCGGATATAGAGAAGAACCTGGCCGGTGCCGTAGCCAAGGGCAAGCTAAGCGATGCTGATAAGACAGCTGCTTTAAGCCGTATTACCTTTTCGGGTGATGTAAATGCGCTGAAGGGTGATTTGATAATAGAGGCCATAGTAGAGAAGCTGGAGGTAAAGCGTGAGCTGTTTGCAAAGCTGGCAGAGATAAACAGTGCGGAAACGATACTGGCTACCAATACATCCTCTATACCTGTAACGCGCATAGCCAAGGGCATAAGTAACCCGCAGCGCGTGGTGGGTATGCACTTTTTTAACCCGGCGCACCTGATGAAACTGGTGGAGGTTATAACCGGCGCAGAGACGAGTAAAGAGGTGGCTGATGCCATCTTCAAAATATCGGTTACCATAGGCAAAACGCCTATTATGTGCAGCGACTCGCCGGGCTTTATTACCAACCGTGTAGCACGCCATTACTATGTAGAGAGCCTGAAGATGCTGGAAGAGAAAATAGCCAGCACCGAGACCATAGATGCTTTGATGGAGAGCGCCGGTTTTAAGATGGGGCCTTTTAAGCTAATGGACCATGTAGGCAACGATATCAACTTTGCGGTTACGTCTTCCCTCTTCGAGTCTTTCCACCAGGATGCCAAGTTCAGGCCCAGCCGCATACAGCAGCAAAAGGTAGATGCGGGACACTTAGGTAAAAAAACAGGGAAGGGATTTTATAACTACGGGTAATACCAATACATAGCCACTCAACCTCATCCGCCCTTCGGGCACCTTCT
>DATGXP010000410.1:0-2773 GCA_035298845.1 Chitinophagales bacterium | reverse complement strand
ATCAACCGCCCACGCTACCGCAATGCGTTTACACCGCTTACGGTAAAGGAGATGATAGATGCCATGAACACCTGCCGCGATAGCCAGGATATTGAAATAATAGTGTTTACCGGTGAGGGCGATATGGCCTTTTGCAGCGGTGGCGACCAAAACGTGCGCGGCCATGGCGGCTACATAGGTAAAGATACCGTACCACGCCTAAACGTACTCGACCTGCAAAAACAAATACGCAGCATACCTAAATGTGTAATAGCTATGGTGAATGGTTTTGCCATTGGTGGCGGGCATGTGTTGCACGTAGTTTGCGATTTATCTATAGCCAGCGAGAATGCACGGTTTGGCCAAACCGGCCCAATGGTGGGTAGCTTTGATGGTGGCTTTGGTGCCAGCTATCTGGCCCGCTGCGTAGGGCAAAAGAAGGCCCGCGAGATATGGTACCTTTGCGACCAGTACGATGCGCAGGATGCGCTCTCTATGGGCCTTGTAAACAAAGTAGTCCCTCTTGAAATGCTGGAAGATGAAACCGTAAAATGGTGCAAAAAGATACAGGAGAAGTCTCCGCTGTCTATCCGTATGCTTAAATCATCTTTCAATGCAGAGCTTGACGGGCAGGCGGGTATACAGGAATTAGCTGGTAACGCTACCCTGCTTTACTACCTGAGCGATGAAGCCAAAGAAGGCAAGAACGCGTTTATAGAAAAACGCAAACCCGACTGGAGCAAGTTTCCTAAGTTTCCGTAAGTTTTCACATGTTAAACATAAAGCGAAAAGAGCAACCTATAAGGTTGCTCTTTTCGCTTTATGTCTGCGAATAAAAAAACGTCCTGCATTTCTGCAGGACGTTAATCATTCCAAATTTTTAAAGTGATTTATTGCACGTCTGCCAGTGTTCTGATTGAAAGCTGCAGGCCGTTAAAGTCGCCCAGTACACCGGTAAATGAGTTGCTGCCCACCGGTAAACTGCTGCCCGAAAAAGTTGCTCCTGAACGAGTATAGTGGTTGAGCGTTCCGGTTATATCAGTAAGCGTTTTAGTGCCATTGTAGGTAGTTCCACTTCCACCTATGTTGGCATTCTCTATGGTAATAAGGGTGCTTTCCCACAGGTCGCCGTTGGCCTGCACTTCGGCCGTGGTAGCTACGCGTGGTGTAATTGTACCTGTACCGGTTTTAGTAGCATTGGCATTAGGCACAAAGGTAACTTCATATAATCCGTTGTACGAAGTAAGGGTAAGGCCAGAGAGGTTAACGGTTACTTCATCACCCACCGCAAAGCTGTGGTTGTTGCTAAAACGTATTACTATACCGCCTGTGCTATCCTGTATGGCTAAATTCTTCGGATCGAAATTCCCCCCGGAATTATCCGATATAACAATACCTTTAACAGTTTCCCCGTTAGGAATGGTTACATCGCTGCCTCCATACAAGTTGCGTATACGCATAATGCCATTGCCGCCTCCAATTGGGCCGCCGCCGCAACGTACACTATCCATATGCAAATCTCCCGCAGGGTCGCGTAATAAAAGCTGAGCGGTGGTATTGTATTGGCTGTTAATAGCTATCAGGCTACCGCGACCTGTAGGGGTAAGGCTGTTGGCCCACAAAGCGTAGCCGCTGTTGTAGGTTTCTATACTACCACCGCTACAGTTTTTAACCGTGCGGCTAAGCGATGATTTGCCATAGCCATCGGCAAATGTCTGGCCGGCATCAGCTGTTTCAAACTCTACGCCTTCCAGCTTTATAAGCAGGTTTTGGTTAGCCGGATTTAACTGGTTTAGCTGGCTTATAGTAAGCACTTTAGGCTCTACTACATGAAAGTAACTTCCTTTAAGAATAAACTTATCATACAGAGCGGTAGGTATCCCATTGGT
This sequence comes from Chitinophagales bacterium, assembly GCA_035298845.1. Lineage (GTDB taxonomy): Bacteria > Bacteroidota > Bacteroidia > Chitinophagales > LD1 > Bog-950. Next base: position 905 of record DATGXP010000410.1, on the reverse strand, counting down.
AGACCCATCGGGCAGTATAGAACCGGCAATTTGAAACACACCTTTATACTGGGTAAGGTAAAGTCCGCGAAGTTTAATAAATATACGGCGACCGATAGGATAATCATTAAATATGTTAGAGCCTTCTAACAACAGGGCAATAGCGCCGGTAGTATCCTGTATGATTATCTGCTTGTAAAAATTGCCTGATTTATCGTCGGCGGTTACTATGGCAGAAATTACCAGGTCTTCATTAATGTAGTAAGGTGTGGTGCCCGTGTAGCGATCCTTTAGTGCGTCAATAAAAAAGTTCACGGTTATATCGGGGTCTTTACCACCGGTTGGCGGGGCATCGTACTCCTCTTTTAAGCATGACGACAGGCCTGTTACCAAAAACAAGGCTAAGAACGCGGTTATTAGTTTATTCATGTTGCTTTATTAACGTGTTATTGTATTTGCTTTTTGTGTTTATCTGGTTATTCAATACTACTTACTGCATTCTAAAGGCTACGCTTATAAAATAAGAAGCTCCGTAGGCGTAGTAGTAACGTGATGGAAATTTATCTGCATTTTTCTGGAAATAATCGTAGCGTAATTGCTCGTAGCCACCAGTAACCAGATTCTTGTTATTGGTAATGTTGGTTACGCTGGCATTGAACACCAGGAAGTAGCGACGCTTTAATTTTTTAAACTGGTTATTAAGCATCCACGAGTAACCTACAGATAGATTCATAGTAAACTGTCCTTTCAGGCGCTCCTGATTCACTATTTTGTCAAATTTTTCACTGCCTGCCTCTACAAGGTCAACTGCTGACTCGGTGCGGCGTGCAGGGTTGTGGGCCAGCCACATCCAATCAAAATAATTGAAGTTAACGCTGGCGAACCAAAACTGCGGCGAGCGATAATTAATACCTAATGAAGTGGCC
>DATGXP010000409.1:0-4285 GCA_035298845.1 Chitinophagales bacterium | reverse complement strand
AATAGTTTTTCAACCACCAGTTCGCCTACTACAGCCACTTTGCGCCGGTCTTTAATATCCATGCCGTTAATAAAACGTCCGCTGGTCAGCTTAAATTCCTGAATATGCACCACCTCGGGATGAATGCCATACACACCAAAGGCAGCAGTTTTTAATCCGCGTATTACATTGTTTTCGCTCTGGTAGCCACCCAACTGGTTCATAGGCGCTACTATTTTCAGGTCGCTTATTCCTTTTAAGGCCTCGGCATCCTCTACCGTAAAGTTGTATTGGCGGTTGGGTTGTAAACCTTTATAAGGCTTGCTGGTAGACTGGGCCCACATAAAAAAGCTGTTGGTAGCGCTACCGTTAAACTCCTGTAGTACGCCATTGCGCAAACCATTACCCGAGCCCAGCATAATAACGAGCATGAAGATGCCCCAAAACACGCCAAAGGCCGTAAGCCCGGTCCGTAGCCTGTTCTTGCGCATGGCTGCGCCTATTTCCTGCCAGTTATCTAAATCGAATATCATACTTCATCTTTTAATGCGACTCATCCGCCCTTCGGGCACCTTCTCCTTTAGTAGAAGGATTTAACAGCCAATACAATACAGCACTTCATTTACACTTCATCTTTTAATGCCACCACCGGGTTAATGCTGGCTGCACGCATGGCCGGAAAAAAGCCGGCCAACAGCCCTGCAAAAATAAGTACCAGTGTGGCACTTATAGCCACACTAAAATCCACATCCGGATTTTGGAAAAAATCGCTGTTGGGAACATACTTTTTAAACATTTCCAACACTAATACCCCCAGCACCATACCGGTGTAACCCGAAAGCGCGGTAATAATAAGCGACTCCTGCATTATCAGACTAACAATGGAAAATGGGTTGGCCCCAAGAGCCTTGCGGATGCCGATTTCTTTAGTGCGCTCTTTTACCGATATCATTAATATGTTACTTACGCCTACTACACCAGCTATAATAGTGCCTATGCCAATTATCCATATAAAGATGCCAATGCCCTCTATCATATTCATTATCCGTACATAGTTTTCGCGGTTGTTGTAAGCGCTTACGGCATTCTGGTCTTTTGGGCTAAAGCCGTGACGGGCGGCCATTAGTTTCACTACTTCTTCGGCCATGGCGCTGCCCTGCTCTACCGGTAAGTCGCCGGTGCCCAGCCAGATAACATCCAGGTAGTTTTGGCCGTTAAATACTTTCTGCGAAGTAGAGGCCGGTATGTATATGCGGTCCATATCGCCTCGACCGGGGTCGTAAAAGGCACCCACCACTTCAAACGATATGCCCTGCACATCTATGTAATTGCCTATAGGGTTTTCATTTTTAAAGAAGGCTTCTTTAACCGGTTGGCCAATTACGCATACTTTGCGGAATAGGTCCATATCGGCCTGGTTTAAAAAGCGGCCTTCGGTTACCTGTAAATTCTCCAGGTAGTCGTGTTCGGCATAGCCGCTGCGGCACATAAAGGTTGCTTTCTCATTACCATGGCGCATGGTTTTCATCATATGCCCTTGTGCCGTGCCCGAGTGCTTGTTAATGTTAGTGCCCAGCTTCTTCATTATCAGCTCCATATCCTCGTTGGTAAGGCGTATGCGCCTGCCGGGTTGGTAGCCGTTGTAAGCCATAGATGTTTTTCCGGCATCTACCCAAATCGTGTTAGTGGCATCTGACTCAAACTGTTTCTGTGCGCCGTTTTTTAAGCCCCTGCCGGCACCTAGTAGTATGATAAGGATGAATATACCCCATGCCACACTAAACGCCGTTAGCGCTGTGCGCAACCGGTTGTTGCGCACCACATAGTATATCTCTATCAGGCTATCGTAGTTCATTAGCTGGTGGCCGATACAGGGGTTACTATTAGTCCATCTTTAAGGCGGATTACGCGTTGGGTTATATCTGCCACATCCTGCTCATGCGTAACAATTACTATTGTCATGCCCTGCTGATTCATCTCTTTAAATATCTCCATTATCTCGTGGCTGGTTTGCGAGTCGAGCGCACCGGTAGGTTCATCGGCCAATATCACTTTCGGTTTAGTGATAAGCGAACGCGCAATAGCTACGCGCTGTTTCTGTCCGCCCGAAAGTTCGCTTGGCAGGTGGTCGGCCCAATCTTTCAAGCCCACACGCTCCAGGTATTCCATCGCCATTTTTGTGCGCTGGTTGCGGCCCACCCCTTGGTAATATAAAGGAAGAGCCACATTATCTACAGCGTTTTTAAATGATATCAAATTGAAACTTTGGAACACAAACCCCAGAAACCGGTTGCGCAATTGCGCAGCTTTGGTTTGCGACAGGTTTTTAATCAATTGCCCATTTAGCAGATAGCTGCCTTCATCGTATCCATCCAGTATACCCAATATGTTAAGCAGGGTAGATTTACCTGAACCCGATGAACCCATAATGGAAACAAACTCGCCCTCGCGTATATGCATATCAATGCCCTTGAGCACCTGCAGCTTATTGCTGCCCATTTGGTATGCCTTGCGAATGCCCTCCAACTTTATCATGGCACGAAGAAAAACATAATCCCTTTAACAAATGGGAGTATTACGTTAAAGAAGTGTGAATTGCTTTTGCCATCCCTTTTTTTTAGAAAAAAAGGAATCAAAAAAATCGTCTGTTCAATCGCTCCGCGTGAACAGACATCCCCGGCTCGCCGAAATAGTGAAGGGCCTCTACCGACTTTGTTTATTGATACAGGGGCTCAGAGAAGGCATTAGTCGAATAAAGCTTTTATCTCTGCAATGGACTCTAATACAAAATCTGATTCTATATGTATTCAATATCGACGTACATTTGGTTAGGAGGTAACAGCACATTACATAATAGTTTTGAGTTTATTTCTCCGCTATTATTCATGAACTATGGCTTAGTGGCCGATTGCAGCGGTCAGCCCCTAACGCACCAGCGTTAAGCTGCCTTTATACATTTTATCGGTGTAGTTGTTCAGGTAAACCAGCTTGATAACATATATAAACACAGCGGGGTTAAGGGCTACACCTTTGTAAATGCCATCCCACTTAAAGTTCATGTCGGAGCTTTCGTATACCTTTTCCCCAATGCGGTTATATACCTCTACCGAAAACTGTTTCCATGCTTCTTTGTTGCCAAACACTTCAAAGTAATCGTTCACTCCATCGCCGTTAGGGGTAAAGGCATTGGGTATAAATACCTCGTACTTGCCATTTACCAGTACATTAACTGTAGCGACAGCTTTGCAACCCTTATCATCGGTAGATTCAACCACGTAGCGCATGTTGTTGTATGGGCCGGCCTCGGTGCTTGGGCAGGTTGCGCAGCTCAGGTCGTTATCCGGTGTCCATAACCAGCTAACCGGGTTGCCATTAACAGCATCGGCGGTTAAGGTTACTGTTTGGCCAAGGAAAACAGTAGCCACCGTATCCAACAGAATGGTATAGGGCAGCGGCTGGTCTAATGTTACCGATGTGGTTACAAAACAACCCTTGGTATCGGTTACTGTAACCGAGTAAATGCCTGCGCCTAACTGTGATGCAACCGGGTCGGTGCCGCCATTGCTCCATAGGTAGGTATAGCCTGGTGTGCCGTTTTGTGCAATTACGGTAATAGCCCCATCGGTGTATTCAAAGCAGGTAATAGGGTTAATTATAGTATCAACTATTAATTGTGTAGGCTCTGTCACCTGGTAAGTTGCTTCTACGGTGCAACTATTGCCATCGGTGCAGGTTACTGTGTAACTGCCTATAGCTAATCCGCTTATAGTTGGAGTGGTAAGGGTATTACTCCAACTGTATGCAAATGCAGGTGCTCCGGCACCAGGAGTAACTGCTATGCTGCCATCGCCACCACTATTGCACGATACATTGGTAATTACGGCGCTAACCGTAGGGTTTACATTTACAATCACCGTTTGTGTGCTGGTATCGGCGCAACCATTGCTATAGTTGGCTATAATAGCCACCTGGTAAGTTCCGGCACTGTTGTATAAATAGGTAGGGTCAGTGGCTGTGCTGGTACCGGTGCCATCGCCAAAGGCCCAATCAAAGGTATTAACCGGATAGGTTACTACATCGGTAGTATTTGTAAACTGTGTTGTATTGGTTAAACAAACAGCCGGAGCGGTAAACTGGGCATTGCCTTTATCGCGGACGGTCACCTGCTTGCTCACGGTATCTTTACAGCCTGCGTTGGTAGTTACAACTAACTCTACCGTATGGTTGCCCGCCGTAGGATAATTGTAAGCACCGTTTTGTGTTTGGGTGGTAATGCCATTGCCAAGGTCCCAGTTCCAACCAACAA
>DATGXP010000408.1:0-1510 GCA_035298845.1 Chitinophagales bacterium | reverse complement strand
GGTCCTGGGCTGGTGTAAGGTCGTATATGGTTTTGCCTATTAATTCTTCGCGTGTGGCATGGTGCAGCCTGCAGGTAGCTTCGTTTACATCCAGTATAGTTCCATCCTGGCTTTCGATATAAATGGCGTCGGGCGAGTTATAGTATATATCGCGGAACCTCTTTTCGCTGTTCTTCAGCGATATTTCAGCAAGCCGGCGTTCTTTTATCTGTTCCGATAGTTTTTGATTTGCTTCTGATAGCTGGCGCGTTCGGGTAATTACCTTCGATTCCAGGTCCTCTTTGGCATCAATCAGTTGTTGCTCAAGCTCGCGCTGTTGGGTAATGTTGGCAGTTACCACTATGGCCCCCATAAACTCACCCTTATCATTAATCAGTGGTTTGCCGCTCATCCGCACCCACATCGGGGTGCCGTTTTTGGTTTTTACCTGTATATCGTAGCTATCAGATACACCCCGTTTTCTTAACTCTAATTTATTTTTGGCAAGCTTTATATTCTCCTCATTGTATAAAAGCTGGAAAATGTCCTTGCCCACAACTTCATTTATAGTGTACCCCAGATTTTTACAAAACCGCTCATTGGCGTACACTACCTCCGAATCTGCATTTACACAATAAATGCCCTCATTAATCGCTTCCACTAAATCGCGGAAAGGAATATTGAGGCTGGCCCCGGTACTACCAGTTACCTGCAAATGCTGTTCTGAAATAGGATTCTTATCCATGTAAATAAGTGGTCGAAAATAACATTTTCCGTTTCCGGCTTTATATCGCACCTTTAAGATAATCTCTACATCGCTTTTTGCAAAACAAGCCGCAGTCTGTATTTGGTTTATACGACAAGGTGTGTACACAAAAACAGCCCCGGGAGTTAACCCAGGGCTGCTGCAATTTTGTGTTTAGAGATCTTATTGTGCGTTGCTGCCAATATTACCTTGACTTACAACAGTAGATACGGTTGGTGAGTTGTGCAGGTTAATATAACCATCATACACCATCCAGTTGTCGTAGTTAATAGGTGTTCCATTGTCGAGTGTACGGATATTGGTATAGCTTTTTCCGCTTGTACCATCTACATCTGACAGAGTTTTTGTAACCGGGCCACCACCAATAGTTGCTACAGAGCCCAGGTGAATGTGTGCCGGATGTACTCCGCCGGTAAGTGTACCCGTTGCAGATATAGTTACCAGTGTGTTGCCGTTTTTACGTTTTTGGAAAAGGGCAGTACCATCAACACCTGATGCATTTACTGCAGCTAAAGAATAGCTTTTTTCTGTACCCGAAAGCTCGTTCCCACCAATATCAGCCTGGCCTATTATGGTGCCAAGGCTGCTGCTGCTTTCGTGTATGTTCAGGTAGCCGTCATAAGCTATAAGCTGGCTATAGTTAATAGGTGTGTTATCATCTAACTTACTAACTTCTGTCACGCTATTTCCTTGTGCATCTACCGGGTTCAAGCTTAATATTATGCTCCCGCCTTCTACAGCAGAGTTCATGTGTATGTGTGCAGG
>DATGXP010000407.1:0-3016 GCA_035298845.1 Chitinophagales bacterium | reverse complement strand
TAGTACCATTGAAAGGGAATATAACTTTGCTTAGATAGACATGAGACCATACAATACATATTTGGGCAGGTGGTGCAGAGAGAGGTTTCTGCGCTATGGGCTCGCCTTGTGTCTTGTGTCTGGCATCTCATACCTATCAGCGCAGGATATTCACTTTACGCAGTTCTTCACCAATCCATTAATACTTAACCCGGCGCAAACCGGCAACTACGATGGCAACTACCGGTTGGGCTTTAATTTTAAAGCGCAATGGCCGTTTGCTATTACCGGTAAGGTATATAACCACCACACGGAATCGCCCTTTGTAGATTTTAGCTTTGGTGAGCGCAAACTAAAAACTGCCTGGTTTGGTTTGGGTATGAACTTTGTAAACGATGAAGCCGGCGATGGCCGCCTTACATACCGCCGTATAGGCTTAAGCGGAGCCTATCACCAGGCTTTTGATAAAGACCACCGGTATGTGCTTTCTACGGGTTTTGGGTTTAGCTACATTATCCGCTCGGTAGATTTCTCAAAATTCTATTTCAACAATCAATGGGTAGATGATTTTGGATTTAATATCACCCTGCCAAATGGCGAACCTCTACAGCGCGAAAGCTTTCAGATGATAGATCTGAATGCCGGTTTAAACTTTGCCGCACAAATACACGAGCAGGTAAAACTGGAAGTAGGTTTCTCTATGCTGCACCTTAACCGGCCTAAGCATTCCTTTTTAGGCACTACCGAGCGCTTAGGTTTCCGCTACCAGGCCAGCGCAGGTGTTACGTATAATGTAAACGAGAAGATATCGATACTGATTAATGCCTACTATGGCAACGAGAAGAAAGCGCAGGAAATTACGGCCGGTGCTATGTTGGGTTACGGTATCTCTAAGCGCCGCTCAGCCGACCCGGAGAACACCATTTACATAGGGCTTTACTATCGCGCCCTCGATGCGCTTGCACCGGTAGTAGGCTATAAGTATAAAAGCACCCGTATATTATTCAACTACGATGTAACTCTTTCGGGGCTGGCCAAACCGGGCCGCGCTAATGGTGGACCTGAATTATCTATAGTGCACACCGGTAGCTTTTACAAGCACTTCGGCACCAAAAAAGTATACTGCCCAAGTTTCAGATAAGGCCTATCTGCCAATTACCAACTCCTTCACTAATTTTCTTTCACCGGTGTTTAGCTCAAGCATATATACGCCTGCGGCAAACAGCGATAAATCTATGTTGGTAGTAGTGCTGTGTAAGTTTTGTATATATAATTGCTGACCCAATATGTTTTTAATACTGATAGTGGTATTAGTGCCTGTTTTGCTTACTGCTACCAGCACCTGGTTGTAAGCCGGGTTAGGGCAAATGCTGAAAGAAAACTCTTCTGCCAGTACACTCACGCTATTCGGATTCTCCTGCACTATTACCGTAGCCGTTTCGGTGCAGCCATTGCTATCGGTTACGGTTACCGAGTAAGTGCCACCCGCAGTCGCAGTTAAATTTTGCGTAGTGTCGCCGGTGTTCCAGGCAAAGGTAAAGGGTGCTGTGCCACCTGTAGGGTTAGTTACCTGCACGCCGCCATCAGCTGCGCCTATGTTGGCATTGGTAGTAGCCGTGGCAAATTGTATAGGATCCGCTTCGTCAACAGTTACGGTAGCTGTGGCAGTGCAGCCATTGCTATCACTTACCTGTATCGTGTAGTTGCCGCCTGGCAGGTTTTGCACCGTTGGCGTACTGTTGAAATTACTCCATAAGTATTCATAATCACCGGTGCCACCGGTAACATTTACAGTAGCACTGCCATTCTGCGCGCCGCTACATATTACATTTACAGCGGTTGTTGTTAATGCCAGTGGCGCAGGGTCGGTAAGTACCGCTATAGCTGTTACCGAACAACCAGCGGCATCCGTAACAGTAGTAGTGTAGGTGCCCGCTGTAAGGTTTACAGCATTATTGCCCGACCATTCAAACGTATAAGGGACTGTGCCACCGGTAGCGGTAATATCTACACTGCCGTTGTTATCGCCGTAGCAGCGCGGGCTCACTACAGTTTGTGTCACCGTTAAGGCATCGGGCTCGGTAATGGTTATTTGCTGTATAGCGGGACAATTGTTGCCATCGGTAATAGTAACAGTAACAGTGCCCGGCGCAAGGTTGGTAAGCGAGGCTGTAGTTTCGCCGTTGCTCCAGGCATAAGTAACCGGTTGCTGTGCACTGGCAATGTTAACACCAGCCGTGCCATTAGCAGCACCATTGCAACTAATATTGGTAGCGGCTATAGTAGCTACAATTGAGGATGCACTATTTACCAGCGCAGTACCTGTACCGGTGCAGTTATTCGCATCGGTAACAGTTACGTAGTAGGTACCGGCAGTAAGGTTGCTAAGTTCGTCGGCGGTTGAGTTATCGTTCCATACAAATGTATAGCCCTGTGTGCCACCGGTAACGGTAGCCACTGCTGTGCCGTTATTGGCACCGCAGGTAGCCAGGGTAGAGGACGTAGTTACCGAGAGCGAGGTAGGCTCTGTAACCACTTGTGTTATTACCGAAAGGCAGCCCGCGCCATCGGTTACGGTGGCGGTATAAGTGCCCGCTGTTATGTTGTTGATGGAGGAAGTCACTGCACCATTGCTCCATTGATAGGTATAGGGCGGCGTACCACTACTAACATTTACCTGTGCGCTGCCATTAGCTGCGCCAAAGCAGGTAGCGTTTACTGCCGAGCTGCCCACTACCGGACTACCTGTATTGTTTACAATAGCCACTGCGGTTGCAGTGCAACCGGCGTTATCTGTTACAGTTACCGCATAGTTACCGGCCCCCAATGCACTGATAGATAAAGTAGTTGCACTATTGCTCCAGCTGTAGTTGTAACCGGCAGTACCGCCACTCACGCTGGCCGATGCGCTCCCGTTGTTCTGTCCGCAAGCAGCGTTGTTCGCAGTTACACTTATGTTTATAGACGTTGGTTCTGTTATAGTGGCCTGGGCAGTTGCAGTGCAACCGTTGGCATCTGTTGCTGTAACGGTATAGCT
>DATGXP010000406.1:0-2598 GCA_035298845.1 Chitinophagales bacterium | reverse complement strand
ATAACCATTGCCTGTGCCGCCCGAGCCGATAGCCAGAAAACCACCATTGCTGTTGCCGCAGGTAGAGGCAGTAACATTTATAGTAGCATCTACCGGTGTAGGTTCGGTTACAGTAGCGGTAACATTATACACGCAGCTGTTTTCATCAAACACGGCAATGCTGTAAGTGCCTGCCGAAAGCTCGGTAAATACAGGCGAGGTTTGCAACCTGCCACCCAGAATGCGGTATGAGTAATTGCCGGTGCCACCGGTAGCCGATATGGTAACAGTACCGTTGTAACCACCATGGCAGGTTACTGCTGTGGTAGTAGCAGTAGCGGTTAGCATAACCGGTTGCCTTACTTCTACTGTATCGTTAGCGGTGCAGCCTGCTACATCTTTTACGCGTACCACATAGGTGCCGGCTGCTAAGCCTGCAAATACCTGGCCCGATTGATATACTGTGCCGTTAATGCTATAGGTAAACGACCCTGTGCCGCCACCTGCTGCTGTAACTACTACCTGGCCGGTGTGGCCGCCAAAGCACTGCACCGGTAAGGTGGTAGCGCTTATAGATAGAGCCTGTGGCTGGGTTATATTTATAATGGTTGACTTAGAGCAACCGTTGGCATCTTTAACTATGGCTGCATAGTTGCCGGCCGGTATGTTTAAAAAGCTGCCGCTGGTTTGGTAGGTAGTGCCACCATTAATACTGTATTGCAATACACCCGCGCCGCCGGTGCCGTTAAGCACTATGCTGCCATCGCTGCCACCATTGCAGCTTACGCTGGTGCTGCTTAATATACTAAGCGTAGGGCCGCCCGCATCACTTACCGATACTAATACCGAAGCGGTGCAGTCGCGCGCATCTTTTACCGTTACGGTATAAGTGCCCGATGCTTTGTTAGGAAAAGAACCCGAAGCCTGGTAGGCACCCGAGTTTAATTTGTAAAGCAATGCACCGGTGCCGCCCGTAGCTGCCACCAGTATGCCCCCATCTGCATTAGAGCAGGTAGAGGTGGTAGACTGCACGGTAGTAAAGGTAAGCGCTGCCGGCTGGCTTATGCTAACACTGGTGCTGGCTGTGCAGCCAATATGATCTACTACCTGCAAGGTGTAGCTGCCTGCGCCCAGGCCGGTAAATAACGGGTTCGAATTAAATGTTTCATCATTTATACTGTAGGTATAAGGTGATGCACCACCTGTAGCGCCGCCCATAAAGGCACCATCGCTGCCGCCATGGCAGGCAACATTTACTACCGAAGTGGCAGTAGCTTCAAGGCCTACCGAAACCTGCATGGTTTTTACATCGGTGCAGCTGTTGTTCCATCCTTCTAAATTGCTGGTAAGCGTAACCGTGTATACACCGGGTGTGGTATATGTATGGCTGGGGCTGGTGGCGTGAGATATAGCTGAGCCATCGCCAAAGTCCCAATTGTAGTAGTTGCCCTCGCTGCCCGGCATAGCTATTTTATTAAACATGCTGTCTTTGCTAAACACCGAAGAGTTGGTAAAGTTAACGGTGCCACCGGCGCTTATACAGGCCGAGTTGATAGAGAAGTCGGAAGTAATATAGTGGGTCATGCGCGGAACCAGGTAGAAGTCGCCATCGCGGTTAAACTCTGTCATGGCGCTGCTCCAGTTGCCACCGGTAGATGAGCCGGCCAGTGATGCCAGGTTTTCTCCGTGGCCTTCGCCGTTGCCGGTGTACTGCAGGCGGAAGCTATTGCCCCATGGCGATGCTGTGCGCAGTTCTACTTCTACGGCAAAGTCCTGGTCGATAACCACACCACCACCACCAAAGTTAACGGTAATGTAGCCGGTAAAGTTATCGAACCACCACCAGGTAGTGTTGGTGGCTTGTATTAATGAGGTAGGGCGGCCGGTATTATCTACATTGTAAATACCCACGCGTAAAGGTACGCCGCCAATTATACCTGGGTAGTTACCATATACCCTTACCGAAGATACTCTGCCGGGGCCTGAGTAGTGGTAGGTTTGTGCGGCTTTTTCTTCGTAGCCGGCATTAAGTGTATAAAATCCGGTATCGGCCGTGTTTTTGTAACTTACATAGCCGTTTAAATCGGTACATAGGGTTTGGGCATGTACACCCGTAAAGCTCAGAAAGAGCAGTGTAATTAGTTGTAAAACTCTCCGGTTCATCATTGTATTGTTTTAATTGAGTGGTTAATAAATACGATGCAAAAGTGGCGCAGACGGGTGCCGAAGGCAATGACCCGGGATATCGTTGGAGATGATTAAAGTCAAATATTAGAAAAGAATTTACTCTCAATTTTGCAAATATCCTGTGCTGTATGCAAAATTTAAGAAGCTGCATTATCTGGTTAATGACATTAATCATTTGATGGTTTGAGCCACCTCACCGTTGGCAAACTTCGCTGTGTGTAGCTTTGTGTTAAAATTAAACAACATGAAAACGAACAACAGATTAATGACCCATGCAGCGGCTTTCTTACTACTGCTTTTTGTACTAACAGGTGTTAACTCGTGCAAAAAGAACAACGACCCTAATGTGCTGGGCGGTGAAACCAACATACCGCTTACGCAGAAAGACAGTGTAACCAATTTGTATTTTACGGTAAACGGAGTTTCAGATCG
>DATGXP010000405.1:0-4134 GCA_035298845.1 Chitinophagales bacterium | reverse complement strand
CGGTGCCGCCGGAACCAATGGTAACAACTGGTTATCGGGTTCATCGGCCCCTACAGGCGGCCAGGGTGCACTGAACGATTTTTACCTTTCATCGTCTAACGGAACTTACTATAAAAAAACAGGCGGTTCTACCTGGACCTCGCAAGGCAGCCTTAAAGGGGCAACGGGTGCTACAGGGGCAGCAGGCAGTAATGGTGCCACAGGCCCTACCGGGGCAGCCGGTGCTACAGGTGCCGCTGGTGCTATTGGCGCTACGGGCCCTACCGGCGCTGCCGGAACAAACGGCAGTAATGGGGCCACCGGGCCTACAGGTGCAGCTGGCACTAACGGAACCAATGGCGCTACTGGAGCTACAGGTGCCACAGGTGTAGCAGGTGCAACCGGCCCTACGGGGCCAGCCGGTACCGGCGGGTGGGGAATAACCGGTAATACCGGTACTACTGCTGGTACTAACTTTATAGGTACTACTGATAACAAGGACCTTGTATTTAAAACTAACAGCACCGAAAAGATGCGTATTACATCCACCGGCCTGGTGGGTATTGGTTGCGCAACAGTGCCCGCCAATAAATGGATTGTGGCCTCTAACGTAGCCAGCCCTACCTTTAACAGTGCCGGAAATGGTTTTGGCGCATGCTTTACAGGCGGTGGCGGTTTTTATGTAAAAAATAATACTGATGGTGTAGAGGGTAAATACGAATCGTGGGATGGTAAAATACACCTGGGTGTAGCAAGCAGCACTTATGCCCCGCTGGTATTTTACATCGAAGGCTCTACCGAAGCAGCCCGCCTGGATATTGACGGCTACTTTGGTTTAGGCACCGACGATCCATCGCAAAAACTGGAAGTGCTGGATGGCAACATGCTGGTATCTAATACAGGTACTGCAGGTCAGCTACGCTTGCAGGAGCCTGCAGGCTCGGGCAGCAACTACACCGGCTTTAAGGCGCAGGCACAAAGTGCGAATATAGTGTATACCCTACCTGCAGCCGATGGCAGCAACGGCCAGGTACTTTCTACTAACGGTTCGGGTACATTATCATGGGCAACTTCTAATGGTATAGCCAACAGTACATCGGTGCAAAGCGGTGCTAATTTTAATATTGGCGGCAACGGGGTTATAGGTGGAACTCTTGCTGTAACCGGCGAGGCCGAAGTAGGAAGTTTAATAGTAGATGGAACTGTTTCGGCACCCATTACTACTACCAGCAGCAACATTACCCTGGGTAGCAGCCACTACACAGTTATACTTACAGGTAGCACACCCACAGTTACTTTGCCATCGGCAAGCAGCGCCACGGGGCGTATGTATGTAATTGTAAATCAAACCAGCGGCGCCAGAACAATAAGCAGTTATAAGAATTTTTCGGGTTCAAATGCCACCACCATACCTGCTAACTCTTCTATAACGGTTCAAAGCAACGGTAGTAATTGGTATCTTTTAAGGTAGAAAGAGATAGGCTAAGCTAATACTTACAGCTTCCTGCTAAGCGGGAAGCTTTTTTATTTTGCCATATTACATATGCCCGCAAAGTAATAGATTATCTGCGATAAATTTTTTTCGTTAGCCGAATACAAAACGCTTTTTCCACTTCGCTCAGAAAGTACCAACTTGGCCCTGCGTAGTAATGCCAGGTGTTGAGATACGATGGATTGTTCTGCTTGTAATTCCGCTGATAGGTCCTTTACCGCCATTTTTTTATTAACCAACAACAGGCCCATCATCTTTTGTCTGAAACTATTGTTTACCGATTTGGTAATAAAGCTTGCCGTTTTGATAATGCTTAGATTGCTTTTAATTATATCCGCATCAAGGGTTTCTATAGATAATTTGTCTGATTTCATAATTGCAAAGAGGGGTTATACCCACTGCCGTGCAACAATGCGGCCAGATGCTTATTTATGGCCTGTAAAAATGACAAGTAAAAAATTGTACTGCTACCTGTTTAACCAGGTGCAGAATAATAAGGCAGATGAAAAAAACTGGGAATATGCTTCAGTCCAGTAGCAATTTCTTAACCTCTGGCTTTTGAGGCTCATGGGCGTAAGGCATAATTAGCGGCGTGTATAGCTTAGTAGTTGGTTTCGACATGATAATATCATGGTCCGAAAGCTTCTCTTCTTTTTTTTCTATCACATCGGCAATAGATATCTGGTCGCAACCAAATAATACAGAGGGAGGATGAAATAATGACTTCATAGCTGTTTAAGTTTGGGTTTATCATTAATATAAATTACAAATCAAACGTTGTCAAGTAAAAGGATGATTTTTTATGGCACATGAAAACCCTGTCTGGGGCAATTAATTGAAAGTCAATTGCTTTTTATGGGCAAATTGTTTTTTTGCAATACACCAATTAAGACTTGTGTAATTAATAGTTGCAGATTGTAACATGCCTGTAACCTTAGCGTAAAGGGAGGTAAGCTGTTATTAGCTTTTTTCTTATTACACACCCTGGGCTGTATAGCCAAGGGTAAAACAAGAGAAATTATAATAAAGACAATTATGGAAAACAAGGCTACTCTTTTAAGGTCCCCCAATAGTTTTTCAACCCAGGGTTGGATTACTACCGCCGCAATGCTGTTAGCATTAGTGTTATCTATCCCGGCATTGGCTATCAATACCAAAACTGCAACCAGTAATGGTAACTGGAGCAATGCCAGTATCTGGAGCCCCGCCGGGGTGCCCAGCGATACCGATAATGTAATAATAAACAGCGGTAGAACTGTAACCATAGATGGCGATTATGTTTGCCGCGATTTAATTATAGGGCATAACAACTCTAGCAACACTATTGTAAAAATTATAACTGCAGGTAACAGCCTTACGGTAACAGGCGATTTGGATTTAAACGCCTGGAACAGGGGCTCGGACTATACTATAGATGCGGGGCCCGGCGATATGTATTTTAACGGAACGTTTTCGCACTGGGGAACCAGCGGTAGCAACACCTTTCAGGTAAGTACAGGGTCTATTAGTTTTACCCCGGCGGTAGCTCTTACCGATAACGATCAGCATATTGAGTTTACCGGGGGTGGGGCTATTAACTTTGGCTCAAATTTTTCGGATGCGCATAACCAATGTACCTTTTATACAGGCTGTACAGTTAATTTTTACGGCAACTATACTATAAGCGGCAGCAATATAGATTGGGGTGGCAAAGGTACTGCCAATTTTTATGGCACCGGTACCATTACCCCTACCAAAAACATTATTTTAAATACAGTTAATATAATGGCCGGCGGATCTACCACGCTGGCATTTTCGGCTACAGGGGCCTTAACTGTAGGCAGCCATTTAACTGTAAATTCATCGGCTACGTTTACCATGAACGATAATTTTCAGCTAAACGGTAACTTTGTAAATAACGGAACATTAGTAGCAGGCGCGGTTACACTTACTATGAAGGGCTCGGGCACTACCCAAACTATTGGTGGCAGCTCGGCGCTTACATTGCCTACCTTGCAAATAGGCAGCGGCAACGGTGCAGATATAAGTGTATTGGTAACACAAAATACTACGGTGGCGGCCTTAACTTATTCCACCCCGGATAATAACCGTTCGGTAACAATTAGCTCGGGTAAAACATTAACCGTAACCGGCAACCTTACGCTGGCGCAACCATCCAGAGATAACAAATCATCTTTGCTATCGGTAGGTAATGGTACCTGTACTGTAGGCGGCAACCTTATTTTTACAGGAAGTAACAACAGCACCAAGCGCACAGGCAACATAACTGTAACCAGCGGTACTTTTACGCTGGCCGGCACCATTACCTGGATGAGCAACTCGGCAGTAGCTACCGAGGTAATAACAGTGGGCACAGGTACCATCAATTTTAATAGCTCTATAACCCAGGGCGATAAGAGCGGAACTATTACACTTACCAGCTCGGGCGAAATAAACTTTAACGGCACATCGGCACCATCGCTTACCTTTGGTGGCGGCACTGCCCCTGTTTTAACCGCGGCTTATGGCGGTACGCTTAGTTTTGCCAAGGGGTTAACCACTAATAGTACGGCTCTTACACTGGCTACGGGCTCTATCATGCTGTTTAGCGGCACCGGTACGCTTACGCCTAATGCTACACTTACTGTAGCTAATATTTCAATTGCCTCTGGTGCTACTTTAAC
>DATGXP010000404.1:0-6454 GCA_035298845.1 Chitinophagales bacterium | reverse complement strand
GGCTTGCTGGTGTATGATATTACTGCCGATTGCTTCTTTTATTACAGTACCGCTAACGGCTGGGTATCGCTTTGTCAGCTGGCAGGCACACCGGGGCCTACCGGTGCCACCGGAGCTACAGGCGCGGCTGGTACTATTGGTGTAAACGGCGTTACCGGACCAACCGGCGATACCGGCCCGCAGGGTTTACAGGGCAATACAGGTGCTACCGGCGCTACAGGATTAAACGGCCCTACAGGACCCACCGGTGATACCGGTCCGCAGGGAATTCAAGGTATTCAGGGCGTTACGGGCAACACCGGTGCCACAGGTGCACAAGGCATACAAGGAGTAACAGGAAATACCGGCGATACCGGCCCGCAGGGCATACAAGGTATACAGGGTGTAACGGGCCCAACAGGCGATACCGGTCCACAAGGTATCCAGGGCATTACGGGTAACACCGGCGCTACGGGCTTGCAGGGCATTACAGGGCCTACCGGTCCGCTGGGGCCTGCCGGTGGAGATTTGAGCGGCACCTACCCCAACCCTACCGTGGTAGGTTTGCAGGGCAACCCCGTATCGCCAACTGCGCCGCAAACCGGCAGTGTGCTTATGTGGAACGGCACCGCCTGGATACCGGTAGATACATTGAACGATTTTTGGGCACTTAAAGGCAACGCCGGTACCACACCTACTACCAACTTTGTGGGCACTACCGATAATGCCGACCTGGTGCTGCGCACCAACAATACCGAAAAGCTGCGCGTAACCGCCAACGGCGCTGTGGGCATCAACCAGCCCACCCCCAACACTAACGCCATACTGGATATACAAAGCACTACCAAAGGTGTGCTGTTTCCCAGTATGACCACCGCACAGCGCGATGCCATAGTAGCGCCCATAGTGGGCCTTACGGTATACAACAACCTATTAAACGTGCACCAGTTTTGGAACGGTACCTGCTGGGTAAACGTAGGGCAAACGGTTTGTTCGTTTGCTTACTCCTGCTCGCTAAGCCACCCCAGCGATTGTTTGCTGCGCTCTAACTTTGCATCGGTAAGCGATACTATTACCGTGTCGCTGGTATCGGGCACGGCCTCACCGGTTATACTATCGGCATCGGGTGTGCCTGCCGGTGTGCTGGTTAACTTTAGCAATAGCTACATAACCCCTACCGGTACATCGGTAGTTACCTTTACAGCACTGCCTACCGCCGCACAAGGCACCTTTACCATTACCATACTGGCCACCTCGGGCAGCACCATACAAACCCTTACTTACACCCTTACCATTTACGATTATAACCTGGCCATAGCACCGGCCACCGGCACGGTTAACGAAATAAGCATAGCGCCCAACACACTTACGGCCACCACTACTTTAACCATAGGCAACCCCGGCAGTTGCGCCAGCAGCGGGGCCACTGCCCTGCTATCTACCAATGGTTTACCGGCCGGTGTTGCAGCGGCCTTTGGCAACAGCAACCTGGCCATACCGGGCACTACGGGGCTTACATTTACCAGCTCATCGTGCGCGGTGCCGGGCACCTACCAGGTGCAGGTGGTAGCCACTATTGGTGTGCTATCCTCCTCTACTACCTACACGCTTATTATAGCGCCTTCGGTAATTAATATCAGCGCCTCTACCAACAACGTTAACCTGTGGAACCTGGCCGGCAACCCTGCCTGCGCTATCAGCGCCACAGTAAACATTGCGGCCGGTGTTACCATAGGCAGCACCAGCACGGCCACAGCAGCGCTTACCACGGGGCCTTTTGCCAGTGGGTCTTCTATAGGTATAAACAATGCAGGCCGCATAGCCGGCAAGGGCGGCGATGGCGGCGATGATACCGGACACAACCTGAACAACTGCCCTAACAAAGATGGCAAGCAGGGCGGCAACGCGCTCGACCTGCAATGCAGCGGCGTAACCGTAACCAACAGCGGCACCATAGGTGGCGGTGGTGGTGGCGGCGGTGCCGGTGCCGAGCTTGGCGGAGGTAACCCATGTACTGCGTTCAGGGCAGGCTCGGGCGGCGGCGGTGGTGCAGGTAGCACACCGGGCGCCGGTGGCAGCAATGGTGCACCCAATGGCTGCAATGCGGGCAACGCCGGCACAGCCAATGCAGGCAGCACAGGTGGCAACACCGCAGGCTGCGTGGTTAACTGTACCATTATATTTGTAAGCTTTGGCCCCTATACACCGGGCTCGGGTGGCAACGGCGGGGCACTGGGCCAGGCAGGCAGCGCAGGTGCTACAGCCAACGGCTTTGTAGATACCGGTGTGTGCACCCAAGGTGCCGGCGGTGCTGCAGGCTGCGCTATAAAAACCAACGGCAATGCCTACACCCTTAGCGGCACGGCAGTGCTTGGGCCGGTGTGCCCATAGTGCTGTATGCAGCAGGTAAAAGTGGGTGTACACTTTTGCCGTTTTTGAAAAAGTGTACACCAGACCTTCTTGCAATGTATTGATTTCTAGAAACTTACACAAAAGTCGTGTACACTCACAGGGTGTACACCGAGGTGAAAAGTGGTTGATTTTCTGTAAACCTGTTTCAGGGCAATACACTTCCCTTTTGTCATCTTGCACCGTCCCGACTTCCGAAGTTTTTACAAATCGGAAGTCTCATCTCCTCTCTACAACCACTTCTAAACGCGGAAAGATCTTGTATTGGCTGTAAGGCTGTTACTCCGGTCTGCACCGAAGGTCAGATCTACAAAGGCCCTAAAGGCAGACCTACAACAGCGAGATTTACAGCGCCACAAGTAGCGTAAGCAAAATACTTACGCTAAAAGGTCAAGAAAAGAAGTAAAGAGTTGTTGGCAATAAAACCAACTACTCAAAAAAATACGGTTCTAGTGTTATATTAAAAGTGAATCAAAGAAAGATATTAGAACATTTGCTCAGATTAAAAGGGTTGCCTATATTTGCTTGTTGCACCACTGTTTAAAAATAAATGAAATATTTAAAGGACTCGTTTACAAAGTTTAAAAATGATGTTCTTTCGAAGGTATTATATGACCTAATGAAGTATGTGTTTCTTTCATTTGTTTTGACCGCAATTCTTAAGTTTCTCCCAGTTGCTAAAGGCATTCTGGAATCACAAGTTTCAATGAACCTCTGGGTAATATTGATTCTTTCTATTTCCTTAGCCGGAATTAGCTTTATAGTATCGTATTTCTTTTTCAAGAGTGCATACAAAGAAATACAAGCTAAAAATCATATCGATGAATTAACAGAATTAAAAAACCATAAAGCACTTGAGTTAGAGTTGGATTATTTGGAAAGTAGCTGGAAAAATGAAAATGAACCTATATCGATCATTCTATTTGACATTGATAATTTTAAAAAGTTTAACGATGACAATAGCTATGAAATTGCAGATAAAATTCTTGCAAAAATAGGACGGTTTTTTGCTAAAGACAATCGAATAACAGATGAAACATATAGATATTTTATGCGTGGCGATGAATTTCTTATAGTTGCGAAAAAAACATCCATATCTAATGCCCGAATTGCAGCCGACAGAAAGAGAAAGTCAATAGAAGACTCCTCTTTTGAAATTGATGGGAAGGATTTCAAACTTACAGTCTCTTGCGGTGTTACGGAGTTCAATAAAGGTGAACCAAAGACAAAGGTATTGGATAGAGTTAATAAAGCATTACAAAACGCAAAGAAGAAGCCAAACAAAAACTCTACTGAAACAATAGTTTAAAAAATGCCCAAATATTCCGAAGACACATTAACTAGTTGGACAAAACCACCAAGCGACAGCGAACAAGCCCGACTTGAAACATCTGAGAGAATGGTTCGAGAAGCAATTAGCCAAGACAAAAAATTAAGTAAAGAGTCTACAGAGACTTTTGGACAGGGTTCCTATGCTAATGATACAAATGTTAGATTAAATAGCGACATCGACATTAACGTGCGGTACACAGGTGGGTTTTATTATGATTTGCCAAAGGAAACAGTAAAAGAAGATTTTGGACTCACTAGTCCTTCAAGTTATTCCTATTCCGAATTTAAAGATGATGTTGAAGCCGCTTTGGTTAAAAAGTTTGGGCGAGCCGATGTTACACGGAATGATAAGTGTATTACAATTAAAGGAACGGCACAGAGAGTTCAAACAGATGTCGTTCCAACGTGGAGTTACAGACGATATGCGACAGATAAAAGCTATATTCTAGGTTCAAAATTCCAAGCTGATAGTGGTCTTTGGGTTGAAAATTTTCCCAAACAGCATATAGAGAACGGGATCAAAAAAAATTCAAATACTCAGAGACGATTCAAAAGATTAACTAGACTCCATAGAAAGTTAAGATATAAAATGAAAGATGATGGGGTAACATTTAACACAAACATTACATCTTTCTTATTAGAGTGTTTGGTTTGGAATGTTCCTAATAAAATCATGAATGAATACGACACTTGGACCGAGAGGTTAAAACAGTCCATAATTTATATCTACAATCAAACAAAGGATGATACTACTTGCAAAGAATGGGGCGAAGTTTCGGAATTGCTTTATTTATTTCATGCTGGCAGAAAATGGTCAAGGAAAGACGTAAACGAATATATGTTCCAACTTTGGAACTACTTAAAATTTTAGATTATGGTTAAACACAATATTAGAATTTTTGCGTTTGCAATTTTAGGTGTAGCCTTTATTGTGTATGCGATAATCTTTGCCTTAACTCAAAATTTTAGCAGCATTGATTTTCACAAAGCAATTACGCATGTTTCAACAACCATTTCAATTAATATAATTATCTGGATGATTTTCATTGCCTGGGGGTGGAAATTAAAAATATTTTATCCTTGGCTTGTCCCCTTTCCAAATCTTTCTGGCGAATGGGAAGGAACAATTAAGTCAAATTGGAAGGAGAAAGAAGTTGAACCTATTCCAGTCACAGTTTCAATAGCCCAAAATTTCTTCAATATTCAAGTGAGAATAAAAACTAAAGAAAGCCGTAGTTATAGTATAGGCGCTTCCTTTGATATAGATAGCGAACGCGGTTTCCAACAATTATTCTACACATATCTGAATACCCCAAAAGCAGGAGTAAGAGAAAGAAGCGAGATACATTATGGTTCGACAATATTAAACTTTGATGGTTTTAAAGTAATAAAAATGGATGGAGAATATTGGACAGATCGAGAAACTACCGGAGAAATTACATTGATAAAAAAAGATTAACACAGGCCTTCGAGGTGTGCTGAGCGAGCGGCTCAATTATACTTGCCAAAAATATTACATTCGTGATATGCTCTAAAAGATGATAACACCAAAGCCACAGATGAAAAGCGGGAGCAGATGTATCATAAGCGCAGAGCACAGCTAGGTTTACCTAACAAAAGCAATCCAAAAACAACATAAATCACTGCATGGAAATTCCTAGAGAAAAAAGGTTTGCTGTTGCAGCAAGAAATTTTGTTTTTGATAAAACAGTATGGTTAGCGGCAATACCTGTAATTGCTATTATATGTACTTACATTCAAGAAGTTACTGCTGCCGCGTACTGGCAGATTCCGCTCTATTTGATTAAACCAGAGCCAGTAAAATTTATATATACTATCTGCTTGATGTTGTTTTATTTGATGATGTTCGAAATTTCCGACTTCATTACTACTTTAAAACCGCCCCTCACTTTCCTTAAAACTGCATGGAAAGTCTTATTACTAATGCTATACGCGGCAATTATGTTTTTGCTTTTATCAGTGCTGACTGAATCGCCCGTGCTGGCATGTGTCATGACTATTCTTGTTTGTGCTCCTATGGCAGGTGTCATATTTCTAATTTACAGGAAAATCAAAAAAGGAGGAATACCATTAAAAAAAATGCGCTACCCGCTTTGGGTTTATGCCATATTATTAATATTGAGTTCTGTACTAACTGGGGCTTTCCAGTTTATATATAAGACGGATTTTCAGATAGCGCATACCACAGCGGAATTTGTGGTACTAGTAAAATATGATAACAGCTTTATCTGTAAATCATTTTCCAGAAGCAACAAAACAATAGGAGATACGATGGTTATAATCCCAATCGATGAAAAGAACCTCATACTAGTTAATGAAAATGTGGGCCCATTAAAACCAAGGGGATTTACCTCATCTCCAAAGTAACATCTCTCACCGCCTCCACTCCCTGCAGTATTATCCCCCCTTTAGCGCAAGTATGTAGCAAGGCATTCGCGCCAGGCTACTTGTGCTCGCAAGTCGGCATACACACTAGCTCACAACAACCAATGCCTTCTCCCGGCCCTCCGCACCAAGCGACAAACGCCGCAGAGAAATTTTACTATATCGGCGAGCAAAGCTGGTCTGTTCAGGCGGAGCCATTGAACAGACGATTTTTTTGGTTCCTTTTTTTCTAAAAAAAAGGGACAGAGAAAAGCCAAATACAAGATTACTCATGCATCATCAAAAGTTATTGAATTCGTGAATTGCGCTGCGCTTCATTTCTTCAACC